>JBDKEO010000113.1:0-2584 GCA_039795205.1 Actinomycetota bacterium | reverse complement strand
GTGTTTGCTGTGGTTGCAAACGTGCCGTGCATGATCATCGCGCGACACAATCGTGCGCGGGTGGTGAGGCTCACCCAACGAACTCGCCGTCTAGCATGAAAACGTGCTGAACATTCGTGGTCCATTGCAGTGGTCACTGCTCGGCATCACGGTGGTGAGTGGAGTGCTCGCTTTCCTGTTTGCGCAGGATGACGGTGGTTCCGAAACGGTCGAAACCACGGTGCCGACGACCGAGGTGGTCGCCACCACGACGACTGTCCCATACGAGCCGATTTTCTACACGGTGCAGTCAGGTGACTCCTTGTTTGGAATCGCCGAAAAGTTTTCGGTGAGCATGGAAGAAGTGATGCAAATCAATGGCATCACGAATCCTGACAAGGTCTTTGCAGGTCAGGTGCTCGAATTGCCTGCACCGACGGGATTCGTGCCGATCATGTCGTCGACGACGATGGAGCCCTGATTACTTCGAGCGTCGTGCAGTGACGAGATCAGTCATCTCAGTGATGATGCGTGCGATGTCGAAATCCTTCGGCGTGTAGATCGCCGCTGCACCACTCGCCATCAACGACTCTCGGTCCGACTCGGGGATGATTCCCCCCACCACTACCGGCGCATCGACGCCGAGTTGGGCGAGTTGGTGAAGAACGTCGGGGATCAGTTGCATGTGCGAACCAGAAAGAATCGACAGTCCGACGATGTCCGGATCTTCATCACGTGCCGATGCGGCAATTTGCTCCGGAGTGAGTCGGATGCCTGCGTAGACCACCTCGAAGCCGGCATCACGTGCGGCGACAGCGATCTGTTCGGCACCACTCGAATGACCGTCCAATCCGGGCTTGGCCATCAGCAACTTGGGCGGTCCACCTGGGAGCGACTTGACGCGCTGTGCGGCCTCGGCGAGATCGCCGGTGCGCCGGCCAATCGCTGCCCCCACGCCCGTCGGGGCGCGGTATTCACCGAATGCCTCGCGCAAGGTGCCCGCCCACTCGCCCGTGGTGCCACCGGCGACGGCCAGAGCAATCGAGGCCGTCATCACGTTGGTCTTTCCGGCAGCAGCACTGCGCAGGTCGTCGAGTGCCCGCTTCACCGCTTCGTTGTCGCGAGCCGCTCGCCATGCGAGGACGTCTGCCACGGTCTCCTGTTCGACCCGCGGGTCGACCTTGAGGATGTTGTCGACATCGTTCAGTGGTGACTCGGCAGCTTCGGTGAACTTGTTGACACCAACTACGACTTGCTCGCCCGACTCGATCCGTCGCGTGCGATCGGACATCGACGACACCAGACGACCCTTCAGATCTTCCACGCACTCGAATGCACCGCCGCGCGAAATGATGTCGTTCATCTCTGTCCACGCAGCTTCGGCAATCTCATTCGTCTTGGTCTCCACGACTTTCGAGCCCGCGAAGAGATCGTCGTACTCGAGGAGATCGGTTTCGTACGCGAGGACCTGCTGCATACGCAGTGACCATTGCTGATCCCATGGCCGAGGTAGTCCGAGCGCTTCGTTCCACGCAGGTAACTGGATACTGCGAGCACGTGCCTGTTTGGAAAGTGTGACGGCGAGCATCTCGAGAACGATGCGCTGCACGTTGTTCTCCGGCTGGGCCTCAGTGAGGCCGAGTGAGTTCACTTGCACGCCGTAGCGGAAGCGCAGAACCCGATCATCGGAGATGCCGTATCGCTCACGACCTATGCGCTCCCATAGTTGGGTGAACGCGCGCATCTTGCACATCTCTTCGACGAATCGGATGCCGGCATTGACGAAGAACGACATGGAGCCGAAGACTGCGGGGAACTTGTCTGCTGGAACCTGACCACTCTCGCGCACTGCGTCGAGGATGTCGATCGCGTTGGCGAGTGAAAAAGCCACTTCTTGTACGGGTGTCGCACCGACTTCTTGCAGGTGGTACGAGCACACGTTCATCGGGTTCCATTTCGGAGCGTTGATGGAACACCATGCGATCATGTCGACGATCAATCGCTTGGATGGCTGGGGCGGAAAGATGAACGTGCCACGCGAGAGGTATTCCTTGACGATGTCGTTCTGAGTGGTGCCGCGCAGTTGCTGAGAGGCGACACCTTGCTCGGCGGCATTCGCCACGTAGAGCGCAAGCAGCCAAGCCGCGGTTGCATTGATCGTCATCGACGTATTCATCTCGCTCGGCGGAATTCCGTCGAGCAAGGTGCGCATGTGTCCGATATGCGCCACGGGAACGCCCACCTTGCCCACCTCGCCGCGGGCCAATAGATGATCGGGGTCGTAGCCCGTCTGCGTAGGTAGATCAAAGGCGATCGAAAGTCCCGTTTGACCCTTGGCCAGATTGGTGCGGTAGAGGGCGTTGGATGCGGCAGCGGTGGAGTGACCCGAGTAGGTGCGCATCATCCACGGTTCGTCGCGCATGAGATCAGGCTATTGGGTCGATGGCTGAAGCAAGTCTGCGCAGATAAGCGTCGCGGGGGAGTTCGATCGCGCCCAATGTGGCGAGGTGTGGGGTCACCCATTGCACGTCGAGGAGTGTCATGTGCTCCCGTCGCATGGTGTCCACGAGGTGCATCAACGCCACCTTCGACGCATCCGTTTCAG
>JBDKEO010000159.1:0-8743 GCA_039795205.1 Actinomycetota bacterium | reverse complement strand
AGACGAACCATTGACCCATGCCGTACCAGCCGTAGATGGTCTCGGTGAAAGCGGCACCCGCAATCAGCAAACCGAAGCTGTAGGCGAAGAAGGTGGCCATTGGCGAGATCGCCACGCGCAGTCCGTGTCGGTAGAGCGCCTGCTTCTTGGTGAGTCCCTTTGCACGTGCAGTGCGGAGATGATCACTCGAGAGCACGTCCAGCATCGAGTTGCGTTGATAGCGGGAATAAAAGGCGATGCTGCCGAGCGCGATCGAGAGTGTCGGAAGGATCAGGTGTTGCAGTCGGTTGACGAACAGTTCCCAGGTCGATCCTTCGAACCCTGCCGAGTACTCGCCTTGTGTGTAGAAGAACGTCGTGCCGATTGCATCGTTCACCGAAATGCCGACGTACTTGAGCAAGATCGCCAAGAGAAACACCGGTGTGGCGAGAATGAAATAGGAGAGGAATCCGAAGGACTTGTCGAATGCTCGATACTGGCGCACTGCACTGCGCACGCCGATCAAGACGCCGAGCGTGGCACCGAGAATGCTTCCGATGAGCAGCAAACGCAGGCTCACGAACACTCGAATGGAGAACTCGTCATTGATCGGTTTGCCATCGAGGTTGAGGCCGAAATCGCCCCTCAGCACTCCGGAGAACCAGGTGGTGTAACGCTCGAACAACGGGGTTTGGTCGTTGACGTTCGCTCGATCCAAGTAGAAGTCGATGGTCTCGATCGGAATCGGAGGATTGGCGTTTTCAAAATTTGCCCGTGGATTGAGCGCAGAGGACGCCAATAGATAGCCAACGGACGAAGCGATGATCACGAGGACGACGAAGTTCAGGAAGCGCTTGAGGATGTAGCCACCCATGCCTGAACCTCCATTCAGTCACATTGAACTCGGATGCGAATACGCCGCAGGGGCCCCCACAGCGCAACCAATCTAGGGTGCAACCCGGATCTAACCCCTTGTTGGTACGCCGTTTGCCAATTGGCCTGCCCCAAACGATTACCACGACCCGATCGGTTCGTGGCAACCAGTGGAACTGCGGTTCCAGAGAGGAAGCAAGGCACATGGGGAAGGTGAGAATCAAGCGAGTTCTCGGACTCGCCGTCGCGCTCGCCGTCGCTTCACCAGTCGGATTCGTCGACTCGGTCAGTGCGTCGCGCGGTGACAAGGAAGATGTGGGTGGGTCGGGTAACGACGTCAACCCACAGCCAGCAAGCCGAATCAAGCAGGGTGGCACCCTGCGGTACGTGCAGGTCACGTTGTGCCCGCAGTTCAATACCAACACTGCCGGTGGCAACGCTCTCGACTGCAGCACGCCGCTCGGAGCCGTTTTGCCGACGTTCATTTACTTCGATGGCAATGGCCAGTTGAAGTTCAACAAGGACTATGTGACGGACGTCAAGGTCTCGCGTGTCAAGGGCAAGCAAACCGTGACGTACTCGATGAACCCCCTCGCCAAGTGGTCTGACGGCAAGCCCGTCGGCCTCGATGACTTCGTCGGCATGTGGCGCGCGAACAATGGTTCCGACCCGGCCTACAAGCCCATCAGCAAGGTGGGTTACGAAAAGATCGAGTCGATCGTGAAGGGCAAGAACCCCAACGACATCGTCGTGACCTACAAGGAGACGTACCCGGACTGGCAGCCGTTGTTCGGTTTGCTGAAGCCGGCATCGTTGACCAAGGACGCGGCCACGTTCAACACGGGTTGGCCGAACGGCCCGTCAGTGTCGGCTGGTCCATTCATGTTCGACAGCATCGACACCGTCACCAAGACGATCACCTTGAAGCGCAACCCGAAGTGGTGGGGTGACAAGCCGTACCTCAACACGATCGTGTTCAAGCACCTGCCACAGGCTGCCCAGATCGACGCGTTGCTCAACGGTGAAATCGACAACATGGACGTCTCGATCGACGCCAACGCCGTCGCTCGTGCACGTGCCGACAAGGGCAAGAAGGTCAAGTTGGCCTTCGCCAAGACTCCGACCCACGAGCACCTGACGTTCGGTCCTCCGACGGCAGTGACCTCGGACGTGGCTGTTCGTCGCGCGATCATGATGTCGATCAATCGTCAGACGATTGCTGAGGCGATCCAGGGACCGATCATCGGCAAGCGCAATGCCAAGCCGAACAACAACCATTTCTTCCTCGAAGGGTTGTACTGCAACCAGGACAACACCGGTGTTCTCGGCAAGCACAACGTGAAGCTTGCGTCGCAGACGCTGGAGCGCGCTGGTTGGACACTCGGCTCGGATGGCATCCGCTCGAAGAATGGCGTTCGCCTGTCGGTCAAGTTGAAGTACCCAAGCGGCAACGACGCCCGTCGTGACGCCGTGCTGCTGTCGGCAGCGATGGCCAAGGAAGCCGGTATCGAGTTGGTGCCGACCCTGGTGCCCTCGGCCGAGTACTTCGTCAGCCACATCACTCAGCCGCCGAACTTCGAATTGGCGATCTTCGCTTGGGTAGGCACGTCGTTCCCGATCTCTTCTGCGGGCAACGTGTACAAGCGCGGTTCACTGCAGAACTTCAGCAACATCGGTAGTCAGGAAATCGACGACCTGATTACGCGAGCCAACAGCGTGTTGAATCTCAACCTGCGCTGCAAGGCCGCCAACGATGCCGACAAGAAGATCTACGAACTCGGCCACTCGATCACGCTGTACCAGCGCCCCGGTGCAATCGCCCGCAACGTCAAGCTGGCGAACTTCGGTGCGTTCGGTTACACGACGATCGACTGGACCAAGGTCGGTTTCACGAAGTAATCAAGCAGTTTCGAGAGGGGGCGGTCCGCAAGGGCCGCCCCCTTTTGCTTTCTCTAGACGAGTGGTCGATGGTGCGCCCAGGGCATGGCGTGTTCGAGTTGGGCGGCGAGACGAAGCAGAAGGTCTTCACGTCCGTACGCGGCAACCAACTGCACGCCAACGGGCACACCGCCCGGAGTCCAGTGCAATGGCAGCGAAATGGCAGGTTGACCGCTCACGTTGAACGGCTGGGTGAATCCCAGGAACTCGGCCGATCGTCGCATCGGGTCCATCGGGCTTTGCGGATTGTTGACGATCTCGCCAAGTGGGAGTGCGACGAGTGACGTAGTGGGTGTGACGAGAATGTCGTGGCCGTCTGCCCACCAACTGGCAATGGCTCTGCGGTAGAGCGCAGCATCCTGTACGGCTTGCGCGTAGTCCGTTGCGCTCATTGCCTTGGCGTATTCGGCCATCGTCCAATTCATCAACTCGAAGTCATCCTGGGTGACGGCGCGACCGAGCATCTTCTCTACGCCGTTGCGTGCGAGAGACATGTTCGTGCTCCACAGCGCAAGGAAACGGTTGCCCGCTTTGGCGTCATCGAGAGCGCTCGGCCATGACTCGTCGACACTGTGGCCGAGAGATTGCAGCGTGTCGATCGTGTTGCGCACTGCGGTGACGCAGTCGTTCTCCACGGGGAGCCCGTCGGCACGTGCGGTGACGAAGCCGATTCGCAACGATGGGCAGGGTCGATCGATTTCGTCGGCGTACGGACGCTCAGGCGCCGGCGCAATGACACGATCGCCAACCCCGGGCCCGTTTGTTGCGTCGAGGAGCGCGGCGCAGTCGCGCACGGAACGAGTGACCACGTGTTCGACGCCGAGGTTGGTTTCGTCACGGTTTGGTGCAGCGGTGATTCGACCTTGGCTCACCTTGAGACCGACGAGACCGCAGCATGCAGCGGGTACACGGATGGAGCCACCGCCGTCGCTCGCATGAGCCGCCGGCACGATGCCCGCAGCCACGGCCGCCGCACTTCCGCCACTCGAGCCGCCCGCTGTGCGAGAGAGATCCCACGGGTTACGGGTCGGTCCCCATGCTTCAGGTTCAGTGGTGGGAGTCGCACCGAACTCGGGGCTGTTGCCCCGGCCGAAAATGATGAGACCGGCATCGACGTAGCGCTGTACGAGCGTGGTCGAGTAGTCGCACGTGTATTCAGCGGCCTTGAGTGCCGGATTGCCATTCGACAGGCGAGTGCCGACGAGGGCTGCATGGAGGTCCTTCAAAATGAATGGCACACCGCGTAGCGGTTGATTGGACGCAGGCAGCGACCGTGCATCGTTGCGAGCCCGTTCGAACCACGTCCACGTCAGCGCATTGATCAACGGGTTGATTCGCTCGGCGCGCTCGATGGCGGCATCGAGCAGTTCGAGGGGCGTGACATCACCGTTGCGGACAAGCGCGGCTTGATCGGTGGCATCCAACCACCTCGTTTCGTCGGCCAACGATCCCACGGTTCCCCCTTGCGCCTTGTTCCCGCTCGGTAGTGTCGGTCACCTGTGAGCGAGGACCAGACGGGACGCCAACTTACCGCTCGCGAAGTATTGCGTACGACACCGGCGCGTCGCCTGCTCACGAGCAGTCTGCTCTTCTACATCGGTGTGATGCTGCAGGCAGCCACGCTAGGCAAGCACATCTACGACATCACGGGAAGAGAAATAGACATCGGACTCTTGGGGCTCGCCGAGTTCCTCCCGATTGCCGCATTCGTGCTCGTGACGGGAAGCGTTGCCGATCGATTCAATCGACGTGTCGTGGCCACCATCGCGCTCATTGGTGAGTTGGTCTGTGCAATCACCCTGATGTTGTATTCCCTGACCGATCCGACGGCGGTCTGGCCGTTCTTCGTGATCGGATTCTTCTTCGGCACGAGCAGGGCATTTCTCTCGCCAGCAATTCGTCCCATGTATCCGATGGTGGCGCCAGAAGGCGGATTGCCCTCGTTGATTGCGATGTCTTCCGCGGTGTGGACCTCGGCAATGATCGTCGGTCCTGCAGTGTCGGGATTCCTCTACACCATCCATCCATCGATGTCGTACGGCGCTACCGCGACGATGGTGTCGGTCGGAATCCTCTCGTTGCTGCGTGTTCGCTTCCTGCACCCATCCGCGCCGCGGGATCCGGACGAAAAGGTGTCGCTGCGCTCAGCGATGGAGGGCTTGTACTTCATCCGAAGAACACCGATCCTGCTCGCCGCAATTTCCCTGGATCTTTTCGCCGTGTTGTTCGGAGGCGCAGTGGCGCTACTGCCGGTGATTGCAGAGGAGCGACTTGGTGTGGGCAACGTTGCCTACGGGTGGTTGCGCGCTGCCGGCGGGATTGGTGCGGCATTGATGGCGATGTTCCTTGCCGTTCGACCGTTGCGTCGGCACGTTGGTCGATCGTTGCTCATCGCCGTCGCCATCTTCGGTGTTGGCACGATCGTGCTCGGCACCACACGCACGTATTGGATCGCATTCATCGCAGTGCTCGTCCTCAGCGGAGCAGACATGGTGAGCGTTTTCGTCCGAGCCTCGATCGTTCCGCTCGTCACGCCCGACTCCAAACGTGGACGAGTATCGGCGGTGGAGAACGTTTTCATCGGAGCGACGAACGAACTTGGTGCATTCGAGTCGGGTGTTGCATCACAACTCGTCGGCGTCCCAGCGACGGTGGTGGGTGGAGGAGTGGCAACACTGGGCGTGGTGGGGATCTGGTGGAAGCTTTTCCCATCGCTGCGCAAGATCGATCGATTTAGCGACCTCGAAGCACCGGAGAACCCGTCGCGTTGATTCATGTGAATTGAAGTAGGTTGAACGTGGTGGAAGTGCCGCAAGACAAGCGCAAGATCGTCCAGGAATTCAAGGCATTCATCAACCGCGGCAGCGTGGTCGATGTATCGGTTGCCTTCGTGATGGGTGCCGCGTTCAAGACGATGATCGACGCCTTTGCAGGCGACGGCAAGGACAACTCAGGGATCCTCGGCGGAATCTTGGGCGCCATCTTCGGGGGTTCGCAACCCAATTTCAATGAGGTGGGCGTCACGCTGAATGGGAGTTTCATCCCGATCGGCGCATTCCTCACTGCTGCCCTGAACTTCTTGTTGGTCGGCCTGGTGCTCTTCTTCGTGGTCAAGGCGTACTCGCGTTTCCGCAAGACCCAGCCACTAGAAACAACCAATGAGTTGCTCGCGTCGATCCGCGACGAATTGCGTCAGAACCGCAAGTAGCTCCATGCGCCGTCTTGCGCTCGTCGCGTCCCTTTCTCTTCTCGTCACGTCATGCGGGCTGTTCGATGCTTTCGGAGGTGACGACTACGTAGACGGCGTCGGAAGGATTCCTGGCGGAGACGTGGGAAGTCTGATCACCGTGCCTGCTGGAGTAGAGATCGACTTCCCTGAACTGGATGGCAAGCCACTCGGTTCGATGGTGGACGGCCCACGACTACTGATGATTGGTGACTCCATTTTTGCCAGCACGTCGAGCAGGTACGGCAATGAGATGTGCAAGGCGTTGACGCAACTCGGTTGGCAGGTGGCGATGGAGGCGGAAGCGGGTCGGTTCGTGGACTTCGGTCAGAAGGTCCTTCGTTCGAGGTTCGACGAAGGCTGGGATGCGGTCGTCGTGTTCCTGGGAACGAACTACGACGGCAACGCGGAGAACTACGAGACGAGGCTGCGCGAGATCATCGAGACGGTGTGGCCAACGAAGATGGTGTTGTTGACGACGGCGATGTTCCGGGACACGCAGGCTGAAGTGAACGAGGTCGTGAAGAGAATGCGCGAGGACTACGACAACATCACCGTGCTCGACTGGGGCTCGATTGCTGCCGCTCCAGGAGTGATCGGTGGTGATCGGGTGCACCTCACCCAAGACGGCCGAGCAGTACTCGCTGCCGCCGTTGCCCGCGCGCTGAATTTCGCACCCGGAAACGAAGAGGGCCAGTGTTTGGACTCGCAGTTCCGCGACGATTCGGAGGTGGCGAAGAACGAGATGGTGCCGGTTGAACCGGTAAGGAGTACACCTGCTGACGAGTCGGGTGATACGACTTCGACTTCGACGACATCGACCACTACGACGTCTACGACGACATCAACCACGTCGACTACCTCCACCACATCGACGACCACGACGACGATTCCGTCCAGTACGACTACTCGGGTAGGAACGTCAACGACGACAACCGCTTCAACGACTACTACCACTTCAACGACTACTACCACTTCAACGAGTACATCGACCACGTCATCGACCGTCCGCCCCACCATGACCACCAGCACGACGACAACCACCACCACCACAACTCAGCCCTAAGTGGCACTGGCTACTACGGTGGCGAGATGCCTATGAACATCGGAATCTTCTCGTCTACCCAGGACATCACGATCGATGGCTTCGTTGCTGAGGCTCGTCAGGCCGAGCGGGACGGCTTTCACTCGTATTGGATGTCGCAGATCTTCGGTGCAGATGCGCTTACGGCACTCGCAGTTGTCGGCAGGGAAGTACCCCGAATCGAGTTGGGCACGAGCGTGGTGCCTACCTATCCACGGCACCCGATGATGCTTGCCCAACAGGCACTCACCACCAATGCGGCATCAGGAGGCAGGCTGTGTCTCGGTATCGGTCTCAGTCATCAGGTCGTCATCGAGGGGATGCTTGGCATGTCGTTCGACAAGCCGGTTCGCCACATGCGCGAATACCTCTCGATTCTCATGCCATTGATCGAGTCGCGTCAGGTTTCGTTTGCCGGAGAGACGTTGACTGCACACGCCACCATTCAGGTGGGTGGGGCCGAGAAATGTGGCGTCGTGGTTGCGGCGCTCGGTGCGCAGATGCTCAAACTCGCGGCGGCGAAGACTGACGGAACACTCACGTGGTGTACCGGACCGCAGACCTTGCAGTCACACATCGTTCCAACGATCAACGCGGCGGCTGACGAACTTGGTCGGCCGAAGCCGCGTGTGATCGCGGCCCTGCCGGTGTGCGTGACGACCGACGTGGCAGGCGCGCGGGCACGTGCCGCGGAGGTCTTTGCCGTGTACGGCCAGCTGCCGAGTTATCGCGCGATGCTCGATCACGAGGGTGTGGGCGGCCCAGCCGACATTGCGATAGTGGGCTCGTCTGCCGAGGTCTCGGAGAAGATCTCCGCTCTCGCTGGCATCGGCGTCACCGACTTTGCCGCAGTGGAGTTCGGTGCCAATCCGGATGAAGTGGCGGCCACCCGCGCCGCCGTGAAGGCCTGCCTCAGCGCACGTTGAGCGAGACACCCGGTTGGGTGTTGACCATGTCGAAGAAGTCGTTGCCCTTGTCGTCGACGACGATGAATGCCGGGAAGTTCTCAACGCGGATCTTCCAGACTGCTTCCATCCCCAGTTCGGGATACTCGAGCACTTCGACTTTCTTGATGCAGTCGAGCGCAAGACGCGCGGCTGGGCCGCCGATCGATCCGAGATAGAAACCGCCGTAGGTCTTGCATGCTTCCGTGACTTGGCGCGACCTGTTGCCCTTGGCCAGCATGACGAAGCTGCCGCCTGCGGCCTGAAAGTCGGCGACGTACGCATCCATTCGGCCCGCGGTGGTGGGACCAAAGGATCCACTCGCGTAGCCCTCAGGGGTTTTCGCTGGGCCTGCGTAGTACACGCAGTAGTCCTTCATGTACTGCGGAAGCCCCTCGCCTCGATCGAGTCGCTCGCGAATCTTGGCGTGCGCGATGTCGCGAGCCACCACCATGTCGCCACTCAACATGACGCGTGTCTTCACCGGGTACTTCGACAACGTGGCGCGGATCTCGTCCATCGGACGCGAGAGGTCGATCGCCACCACCTCATCACTCAAATCGCTCTCGGTGACTTCAGGGAGGAATCGGGCTGGGTCAGTCTCCAACTTCTCGATGTAGATCCCGCTCTTGGTGATCTTGCCCAGGGCCTGACGATCGGCGCTGCAAGACACGGCCATCGCCACGGGACAACTTGCAC
>JBDKEO010000121.1:0-2519 GCA_039795205.1 Actinomycetota bacterium | reverse complement strand
TCACAGCGGACCGGAGATGCCGCCGTCCTTGCGCACCCTCCAGAAGTGGATGGCCAGGAAGATCACCGTTACGAATGGGAACAACAACACGTGCAACACGTACCAACGCAAAAGCGTGTCGGCACCGATCTCGACACCGCCGAGCAGGACGAACCGCACCTGCTCGCCGATCACGGGCGAGTAACCCATCATGTTGGTACCCACCGCCACTGCCCACAGCGCCAGCTGGTCCCACGGCAAGAGGTAGCCCGTGAAGGACAACAGCAAGGTGAGTGTGAGCAAGATCACGCCGACCACCCAGTTGAACTCACGCGGTGCCTTGTACGCGCCGTGATAGAACACGCGCGCCATGTGCAAGAAGACGCTAAGCACCATCAAGTGAGCCGCCCAGCGGTGCATGTTGCGCACCATGTAGCCGAATGTCACCGAGGTCTGCAGCGACTGAATGTCTTGCCACGCATCGGCGGCAGTCGGTCGGTAGAAGAACATCAAGAAGATGCCCGTGATCGTCAAGAGAATGAAGAGGAAGAAACTCAATCCGCCGAGGCACAGCGTGTAACTCACCTTCACCGCGTGACGCTTCACCTTCACCGGGTGCAAGTGATAGAGCACCGAGTTCATGATCACGTACGAGCGGTTACGCGGAGAGTCGGTGTATCCCTTGCGGAAGATTGAACCCGGACGGAAGATCGAGTTCCACGCCTGACTTCCCTGCACTGACTCGCCGAGCTTGGCGGCGCGCTCCTTCAGCGAAAGGCGGGGCTTTTCTTCGATGGTGCTGGCCATGTCTACTCCGATTTCCTAGAAGCGCATTCCATACGCGTAGCCGTGGTTGTTGGTGCGCATGTGACTGTCACCGGTCGCTGCCGGTACACCCACCTTGCCGAGAATGATCACACCCGTGGGGCAACGATCGACACACAGTGCACATCGCGTGCACACGTCGTCGTCGATGATGAACACCACTTTGTCCGAAGGATCGGCACCAGGTTGTTCGGTGCCGCTCGACTCCGCGATCGCTTCTGGGGTGACCATGTGGATGCACTTCCATGGGCAAATGTCGACGCATCCTTCGCACATGATGCACTCGGACTGATCGATGTGAATGAACTGCTTCGGCTTGACTGCCTTGTTCAGGTAGTCGGCATCCACCTCGACCAGTTGGTACTGGTCGGACCACTCCGGCATTGGCGGGTTCGCGTCAGTGCGTGCCATCAGCCTTTCCTCACCAGTGGTCGTCCGTATGTGGACGTCTCGATTTCCTTCGGCTTCACTTCACCGCGCTTCTGCCACCAACTGAAGAGGTAGATCATCAAGCCGATGTAGAACGCGTGGATGACGATGACGAGAATGTCGCGAATCGCCTCGTAACTCATCGTGAACGGAAACTGACCACCAAAAGCCTGTGGCTTGAGCAGGTCGAAAGGACCAAAGATGATCTTGTCTTTGCGCCAACCGAGGTCCTTGTCGGCATGGTCGATCCATTGGTGGGGCACCACACCGAAGGCGAGGAACATCACACCGAAGACATAGACGGAGCCGAACATTGCCTCACCCCACGTGCTCTTGCGTGTGACGGGACGACGCTTACCCACGGGAATGACGGCAAGAGCCATCGCCGTCGTCGCCGCGAACGAAAACAGGAAAGCCTGATTCATTCCGGGCCATTCAAGGATGTCGATCGCGAGCATGGGTCTCGGGGTGGTCCTTCCTCGTGAAACCACTCACGAGACTAGTGCCCGTTCGCGCCGACAGGCGAAAGGTGCGAGGTCGTGAACTCGTGCATTTGTCGACGACGAACGTCACTCTCCGACATCGCAATTCAGTCGTTCCCGGCGGTCGCCCACCGTCTATCTGCACCTACGAACAAGCGAGGCAACCCGACCATATTGCGGTCTCCCGTCTCGCTTGCTTTAGAGTAAGAGCGGTTCATAACGAGTAGATCACCAGCAAAGGAACACCGTGACCGAAATCCCCGAGCACCTGCTGAAGCGCTCCAAGGAGCGACGTCAGTCGTTGTCGGGTGACGGTGCACCAGCGGCCAGTGAGTCGACTCAGGTGGAGAAGGCAGCCGCTGCGGCTCCGGCCAAGGCGACGGCCCCGGTTGCACCGAGCGCACCGCCCCCGCCACCACCGGATCCTGAATATGTAGTTGCCGCCAAGCGCCGCGAGAAGATCCCGTTCTGGGCGATGGCTGCACTCAGTCTTCTGCCGTTGTGGGCGTTCCTCTACTTTCTCGCATTGCAACCGAAAGAAGAAACCGTCGAAGGTCCGATGGCCATCGGTGCAGGCGTGTACGGCAGCTGTGCAGGTTGCCACGGAGCCGCCGGTCAAGGCGGTGCTGGGCGCGTGTTGCACCAGGGTGAAGTCATGAAGACGTTCCCGAAGATCGAAGACATGATCAACTTCGTTTACACCGGCAGTCAGGCGTTCGTCGCCGCTGAGATCCCCGTATACGGAGATCCGAATCGTGAGGGCGGCGCACACGCTCCGCTCTCCTACAACGGCAACCCCATGCC
>JBDKEO010000119.1:0-6477 GCA_039795205.1 Actinomycetota bacterium | reverse complement strand
TGGTCGACCGACACCACGTCGAGTCGCTGCATCGCTTCCCACACCAGTCGTTGCGCGTCGGACAACGGAATCATCGCGCCCGACGGTACCTTCGTTGGCGCGCATTGAGCGCACCGTGATGACGAACTACTTGCCCCTCCCCGCCAGCGGAATTTCCGCCACCTGGCGCAACCTCCTGGACGGCAGCCTGTGCTCGGTCGCGTTGCGCTGGGAGAACGAAGGCTGGACGGCGGACGGCCGGGTCGAGTCGAACGACGTGCAATTCGTGTTGCGCATCTCGTCCATGTGGCAAGTGCAGCAGTTCCTGTTGTTCCGCGACATGGAAGAGCCGGACCTGTGGCTGGCCACCGATCAACGTGGGCGATGGGGCGAGGTGAACGGCGCACACCGCACCGACCTGGATGGTTGTGTCGATGTCGACCTTGCCGACACACCGTTCACCAACTCGATCCCCATTCGCCGATTGCCGTTGCACGTCACCCACAGTGCACAACAAAACGTCATCCGCATCGACACCGACACGTTGTCAGTGCTGCCCGTCACGCAGACCTATGCGATGCTCGATGCGTCAACCTGGCGCTATCGCAGCATGCTCACCAGCGAAGAAGTGACGGCGAGCGTCGATCAGTACGGACTGGTCGTCAACGACACGACATTCGAGCGCGTCGACTGACGGAACTCGCTACTCGACGATCGACTGGTAGACGAGGCTGCGCAGGTACGGGCGAATCGGGTGTGTCGTGGACGGGATCAATTGCGTGAAGAACATCGCCGAGATCTCTTCCACAGGGTCCACCCAGAACGCCGTGCTCGCCATGCCACCCCAGCCATATGTGCCGTTCGGGCACGCCACGCGCGTCTTGGCCTGATCGATCACCACGGAGAACCCGAGGCCGAATCCGAGACCGTCGTAGAACACCTCTTCGCCGAGCGTTCGTCCGAAGCTCGTGATGTCGGTGTTGTTCGGCAGATGGTTCATCGTCATCATGTCGATCGTGGTCGGCGAGACGATCCGCACGCCGTCCAATTCGCCACCGTTTTCCAACATCTGCAGGAAGCGCCAGTAGTCGTGCGCAGTGGAATACAAGCCACCGCCACCGGAGAGAGCACGCGGCTGCCTGAACGCCGTCTTCGCTGCCGCCTCGATCAACGACTTGCCGCCCGTGGCAGCGTCGTATTGATACAGCGCAGCCAAACGATCGGCCTTGCTCTCGTCCAACCAGAACGACGTGTCATGCATCTTCAATGGCGTGAAGATGCGCTTGGCGAAGAACTCGTCGATGGTCATTCCCGACACCACTTCGACCAGTCGGCCGACGATGTCGGTCGACACGCTGTAGTTCCACGACGTACCCGGCTCGAAGCACAGCGGCAGCGCGGCAAACGAGTCACACGCCTCTTCGAGCGAGGCGCGATTGCCGATACCGAACTCGAAACCGGCACGGCGGTAGATGTCATCCACGGCATCGAAGTAGTTGAAGCCGTAGGTCATGCCTGAGGTGTGGGTGAGCAGGTGCCACACACGCATCGGCTCGCGCGTTGGTTCGGTGATCGGCTTCAGCGACGATCCGCCGGTGAACACGCGCATGTCGGCAAACGAGGGAATGTACGTCGACACAGGATCGGTGATCTGCAACCGCCCCTCCTCCACCAGCATCATCAACGCAATCGAGGTGATCGGCTTGGTCATCGAATAGATGCGGTAGATCGTGTCGGTCGTGGTGGGCTTGTTCGCCTCTGCGTCCCGATGGCCGTAGGTGGCGAGGTATGCAATGCGCCCGTACCGGGCCACCGCGACGGTGTATCCGGGCAGTCGACCGTCGTCCACGTACCGACGGAAGTGTTCGTCGATGCGGTCCAGACGCTTCCCGTCGAGTCCCACTTCATGCGGATCGATTCCGCGCGCGATCTCGGCCATGACTACCTCCGCTGCGATCCTACGAGGGCCCTAATCAAATAGTGAAAGGAGCCACGCGTCGAGCGACGGGGCAACATCCTCGCGCTGGCGAGCAAACTCGATCACGGCCTTCAACCAACCAAGCGGAGTGCCGGTGTCATACCGGTCGATGTCGCTCACCACGCCGAGCACCTTGCGCTCGTTCGCGCCGAGCAACAGTGCATCGGTCAACTGGATCTCGCCGCTGGCAGCCGGTTTCAACCCGGCCAGCAAATCGAACATCTCGGGCATCAGTACGTACCGGCCGATCAAAATGAGGTCGCTCGGCGACTCTTCGGGCTTCGGCTTCTCCACCACGCCGGTCACCGTCACTTCACCGGTCGCGCTCGGCGCACTAGTTGTCGTCACCACGCCGTAGCTCGCCACTTCACTCATCGGCACTTGCTTCAGCCCGACGACCGACTTGTCGTCGCGCTCGCACATCGCCACCATCTGTGAGAGCAACGCAGGCCCGCCCATCAATTCGTCGGGCAACAACAACATGAACGGCTCGTTGCCCACCTGCTCGTGTGCGCACGAAACGGCGTGGCCGAGCCCCTTGGGCTCGCTCTGCAGTGCGAACACCACCTCTACATCGCGGCCAATGCGCTCCAAGCGCGCGGCCAGATCCACGCGGCCCGTATCGCGCACTCGCTTCACCACTTCGTCCGAAGGCTGTACGTACTGCTCGATGGCAGGCTTGTTCGGGCTCGTCACGATCACGATGCGCGTTGCTCCTGCACCGATCGCCTCGTCCATCACCAACTGAATCGCCGGCGTGTCGAAGATCGGCATCAACTCCTTCGGCACCGCCTTCGTGGCGGGAAGGAATCGCGTTCCCATCCCGGCAGCCGGGATCACGGCAGTGCGTATCGCCACGCATGCATCCTAGGATTGGGCGCGCTATGCCCACCTATGTCTACAAATTCATCGACTCTGGCGAGACGATCGAGGTGCAGCAGGCCTTCACCGACGAGCCGTTCACGGAACTCGCCCACCCCTCGGACGGTGTCGTACGCAAGGTGAAGAAGGTGTTCACGCCGGTCGGCGTCACGTTCAAGGGTGGCGGTTTCTACAAGACCGATAGCCGCTCGGGTTCATCCAGTTCATCGAGCAGTACCACTACGCCCAGCACGAGCACGGCAACGAGCGACTCCGGTTCGACTACCACCCCCGCCGCCTCGACGACCACGACCACCAGCACCTCAGATTGAGCGCACACATGGGTGGCTCCACCCATGTTCGACAAACTGCCCCCATTCGTGCACGTGGCTGCACGACTCCTCGCCCGCGCTCGGCGCATCATCGCCCGTGAGTTCGTCCTCATCCAACGTGACTCGAAGCACCAAACCATCGCCATTTTCGTGTTTGCCGGCACCTGTGCACTCACCTTCGGCCTCGCTCTGCACGGCATGCAACGTGCCGAGGCGCGTCTGTCTTCGCGCGTCGTCGCCTACTACGCCCTGCGCGACTTCTCCCCGGGAGAGGTAATCGACTCAGCATCGGTGCTCACCCGACAGATTCCACGAATTGCGGTTGCACCGTCCACACTCACGAACACGCCTGCATCTCTCATCACGCGACAACACGTGGCCAAGGGTGACGTGTTCAACACCACCAACACCCACACTGATCCGCAGCTTCACGTACCGGCCGGGTGGCGTCTCGTGATGGTCGTGCCGGTCATTCCAATGCCCAACCTTGCGCCTGGCTCGAAGGTCGACATCGTGGTCAACGCCGAGGTGGTGGCCGCCCGCGTACTCGTTGATGACGTCATCGACGACGGTCGACAGGTGTTGGTGGCAGTTCCGGCAGAGCACGCCGCCGTGGTGGCCACGCTCGCCGTTGCCGGCGAAATCAGTCTGATCTCGAGCTAGGCGCGAAACCCGGCGAGCACGAGGCCCAGTACCGCGACACCCACCACCACTCGATACGCCACGAATGGGCCAAAGGAGCGGAAGCGCAGCAGTCGCATCATCCCCCATATCGCGCACCAACCCGAGATCGCTGAGGCGACGATGCCGACGATCATTGGCGTGAGCAGGCCTTCGGGAATGCCGTCTGCGATGAGCGAAGCAATTTGAAACACCACGGCGCCGCCGATGATCGGGATGCTCATCAAGAAACTCACACGTGCCGCCGAATCACGATCGAATCCGCGCATGCGCGCAAGCGTGATGGTGATCCCCGAACGCGAGGTTCCGGGGTTGAGCGCGAGGATCTGGGCTGCACCAATGAGCAACGCATCACGCAGAGAGAATTCCGTCGCAGTGCGCGAGCCGCGCAGGCGATCTGCCCACCACAACACCAAACCGAATCCGATCAGCGACACTGCAATCCACTGAGGGTCACCGAGCACGGCGATGTCATCTTCGAAGACCACGCCGACGAGCCCTGCAGGAATTGCAGAAGCCACGAACAACCACGCCTGCATTCCCACTTTCCTGTCCGCCCGCCGCGGGGCCAACACTGCAAGCACACCGTGACGCACGTAAGGCACGAGGTCGCGCCGCAAGTATGCGATCACGCCGACGAGCGTCCCGAGGTGCAGTGCCGTGTCGAAGGCCAGACCCACTTGTGGGTCGGCGAAGTCTTCCCATCCGAACAACCACGGCACCAGTTCCAGGTGCCCGCTCGAGGAGATGGGCAGGAACTCGGTCAGCCCCTGGACGATCCCCAGAACGATCGCATGCAGGATGTCCACTGATGTCAGGCGCCGCTCATGGTGACGTCGTGAATCACGAGCGTCACCCCGGCGGCTCGCATCGGTAGCCAATCGACGTCGTTGCCCACGCTCGCCACGTCCTGCAACATGCGCTGCAAGGTACTGGCGATGGTGAACTCACGAACAGGCTCGGCGATCGCACCGTTGCGAATCATCATTCCCGATGCACCAGTGGAGAAGTCCCCCGAGATGGGGTTCACACCCGAGTGCAAACCCGACACCATCTGCACGAGCACACCGTCTTGCACACCGGCGATCAACTGCTGCTGAGTCTGCGTTCCGGGAACGAGGTGCATGGCCAAGCAACCGGTGCCAGGCGTGCCGGCGAATCCGCCGCGGGTGGCGTTGCCGGTACTGCGTGTATCCATGCGCCGCGCCGAGTACGACGAGTGCACGAACATCTTGAGCACACCATTTTCGATCAACACGTTGCGTCGCGCGGCCAAACCTTCGCCGTCGATGTCGGTGGAGGTGTACGCGAGCGGGTTGGTCGGGTCGTCCACCAACGTGATCAGTGGGTTGGCCACCGTCTCGCCCAACCGACCAGCGAAGAGGCTGCGGCCTTTGGCCACGTTCTCGCCGTTCAACGTGCTCGAGAGCACCGAGAGGAACTGCGAGGTGACGAACGGATCGAGCACCACGGTGAGTCGCTTGCTCGGTGGCTTCACCGCGCCGAGCAGGCGCGTGGCGCGATCGGCGGCGTCCTTGGCCGCTCGCTGCAAGTCGAACTCTTTCGGCGAGTCGCCCACCGAGAAGCCGAAACCAGTCTGTGTCTCGTCACCGTCGTCGGCGAGCGTGCTGACAGACGTGTAACACGAGTTGCCGCGGCCACTCTCGCGAATGCCAGTGGTCGTGGCTACGGCAACTTCACCCCAACCGTCGTCATAGTTGGACTCCTCCACTCGCACACGGCCATCCACGGCGAGCGTGAGTCGCTCCAACTCCTTGGCAATCTCGATCTTGTCGGCAGTGGCGAATGCAGCCAACTCTTCGTCCCAGAACTTCTGCGGTACCTGCGGAACGCCATCTGGCGTCGCCAAACCGGCGAACTCATCCGGCGTACCGAACTGCACGTTGTCGCGCGCGTCGGCGAGTACTTCGGCAATCGATTCCGCATTCAGGCTGGCGGCGTAGGCAAAACCCGTGCGGCCATCGCGAATCACGCGAATGCCGATGCCCTCGCTTTGCGCCGAGACGAAGTGCTCGACTTCGCCCTCGTACACACGCACTGCCGTCTCGCCGCCGCGACTGACGTAGGCCTCGATCTGCTCGCCGCCCGTGGCTTGCGCCACCACGCGGTCGGCGATCGCTTGCAGTTCGGGAACTTCGTTGCTCACGCCGCAGTGCCGCCGATGGTCATCGCCTTCACACGCAGCGTCGGCTGACCATCGCCCACGGGCACGCCCTGACCGTCCTTGCCGCACGTGCCGGGGTTGCCCATCGCGAAGTCGTTGCCGAGCATGTCAATGTCACGCAATACCTGTGGGCCGTTACCAATGAGATTGCCTTCACGCAGTGGCTCAGTGATCTCGCCGTTTTCGATGAGGTACGCCTCGACCATGCCGAACACGAAGTCACCGCTCGCGGTGTCCACCTGGCCGCCACCCAACTTGGCCACGTAAACGCCGTGTTCGGTGTCGCGAATGATGTCGTCGGGTTCGTCCGTGCCGTTGGTGACGAACGTGTTGGTCATGCGCACCATCGGCAAATCCGCGTAACTCTGACGACGACCGTTGCCGCTTTGACGACGACCTTCCTTACGTGCACGCAGGAAGTCCCACATGTAGTCGGTGAGCACACCGTCTTGGATCAACAC
>JBDKEO010000046.1:0-3138 GCA_039795205.1 Actinomycetota bacterium | reverse complement strand
CGAACGTGGACACTCCTGCGCGCGCGGCTGTCTGCGCCGCTTGTTCGACGGTCGAGTGGTAGTCGAGGATGTCGAGGAAGCGCTTGTTGGGTACTTGGCGAACGAGATCGTCGCGCATCACTGTCTGCACGTAGGCATCTGCACCCAGGCAAAGTTGGTCGAGTTCGGCACACGGAATGCCGTCACCACCGAACACCACGGACTTGCCGTCGTGTTCGACGCGGTAGCCGACGGTCGGCTCGACTGGCTGATGGTCGGTGCGACCGACCCTCACCAGTAATTCATCCAGTTGGAATGAATCGTCGGGGGCAACCTCGGTGACCTCGACGAGTGGTCGCCACGTCAATGTGTCGGGGTGATGCTCGAGTCGGTAACTGATGTCGGGCTCCAGCGAAGCGAGGATTCCTTCGACGACTCGATCGATCCCGACTGGTCCATACACGCGGAGAGGCGTGGCGGTCGCACTCATGATCCAGTGCGTCGTGATCACGTCGTTCAAGTCGGTGATGTGATCGCTGTGCAGGTGCGTGATGACGACGCCGGTCAACATCACGGGCAACACACCCGCACCGGACATGCGCATGACGACCGCGCGTCCCGCATCGACGAGCAATCGTTGTGAGCCGCTCTCGAGGAGCGTTGCGGCACCCGCGCGATCGGGGTTGGGGACGGGAGAACCCGTTCCGAGCAGCGTGATCTTCATCGGCCATTCCTCACGAACTCGTCGATGATCCCTGCCAATTCGACGCCCTTGTCTTCTTGAATGAAGTGGCCGCCTCCCGCCACGGTGACGTGTGGTTGACCGGTCGCACCGGGCACGCGCCGAATGAACACCGCGTCGCCGCCCTTGGTGACGGGGTCGCTGTCCCCGAAACAACACAGGAGCGGTCGTTCGAATCGTTCGAGCACACCCCACGCCGTGACGTTGTCGCGGTGACTGGGATCGTCGGGTGACGTGGGCACGAGTGACGGCAAGATTCTTGCTCCGGCCTTGTACGTGTCGTCGGGGAAGGGAGCGTCGTATGCCGCCACCACTTCGGGTGCAGGACGCACCGCGCACCCACCACGCACGATCTTGCCGACTTCGAACTCCGGCGTGGTCTGGGAGAACTTCTGCCACGCCATGAACGCATCGGATAGCGGACGATCTCCCGTGGGCAACCCGGTGTTGCTCATCACGAGCCGCGCGAAGCGTTCTGGTTCGGCAGCCACCAAACGCAAACCGATCAATCCACCCCAGTCCTGGCCGAACAAGGTGGCACGACGAATCGAGAGATGATCGAACAGCGTCTGTGCCATCCAGGTCACGTGTCGCGCATAGGTGTAGTCGCCCTGTTCGGTGGGTTTGTCGGACTTGCCGAAGCCGACGAGGTCGGGCGCAATCACGCGATGTCCGGCTGCCGTGAGGCGCGTGATCATGTGGCGATAGAGGAATGACCACGTGGGTTCGCCGTGCAGCAACACGATCGGATCGGCATCGCGCGGGCCTTCGTCCACGTAGTGCACGCGGAGGTTCCCACCCTCGAGATCGTCCACCTCGACGAAGTTCTCGGCGAATGGGTAGTCGGGGAGGCCGACGAATCGCTCGGCCGGTGTGCGCAGTGCCTTCATTGCAGTGCCTTTCTGACGATGATCGTGACGACATCTCGTACCGCCGTGTACGTCATGCGATGCTCGGCGAGCAACATCTCGATTGCTTCGTACGTGGTGCACAAGTCGATCGATGCAACGGCCGCGCGTCGGTGCGTCTCGTCCAGCTTTGCGAGCTCGGAAGCAAAGTGCTCCGCGATTTGTTTGCGCAGCAAGACGCGCGCATCGATCAGTTGTTTGGCGATCACGGGGTTGCGATGGGCGTGCGCACGCGCCGCTACACCCACACGACCGATCGCTTGGTGCAACTTGATCCGCTGTTCGACGAAAGCCGACACTTTGTCGTCGGTGGTGCCACGAGCGAACCCGTCGATGGCGGCACGGGGTTGCAGACGCGAAAACTGCACCGCGCACACCTCGCCGTACAGGTCGCTCACGTCGTCGAAGTAGCGGAACAGTGAGCGCTCCGAGAGTCCAGCGCGGGCCGCCACTTCGGCGGCACTGGCGTCGATCGTTCCCTCGCGAATCAGTTCGAGCAGTGCATCGACGATCTCCAGACGATTGCGCTCACGCCGCGCCGATCGGCCGTCGATGGCGACATCGTCGACGATCGTCATGCGGTGAAGCCGTCGATCGAGGGCGCCAAGGTGAGGACGTAGGTAGTGGCAGGGTCGTTTGCCGAGTAGTGCTTCACGAGGTCGCTCGCAGTCATCTGCTCGGTGAGCTCGACGAAGTGCACGCTCGACCACGGTCGCGTGTCGCCAATGACGGTGCCTTCGGAGTCGAGACTGGTTGCGCCGGTCGGGGCGTCGGCAACCTGTGCATCGGGACCGAGCACCACCATCGCGACGTGGCGCGTGCGTAGTTCGGACTGTGCTGGTCTGCCTCGTTCGTCGAGTGCGAGGTCGCGTGGGCGACAGCACGTGATGATCGTGCGCTCCATGCCGGCTGCCTTGTGTACGTGCTTCTCGGCGAAGTCCTTGCGTTGCTGCATCTCGACGAACGAGCGGCGAGTGGGGTAGCGCACCACGGCGATGCGATCCCAGTTGCCCACACCGAAGTCGTTCGACACGACATCGGCCACGAACAGCATGTCGGCGCCGATCTTGTTGAGAACCGACGACGGGTTGTACTTGTCGTCGGCTTCGCGACCGCTGACCACTTCGTTCGACGAGTCGGTGTACTGCGCAACGGCGAAGTACTTCATCAGGTTGACCATGTAGATGGGGCCGTCGTTCTCGGGTTCGCGTGTGGCGAGCGAGATGGCGTAGTGCTTGTCGATCGTGCCGTAACGGTGTTCGAGGCGTTCGCCCGACTCGCGGCTGGATTGCTCGGTCATAGGTTCTCCAAACTTTTGACAGAGACTATGACAAAACATAGAGTCCTTCGCAAGATGACGTCTGCAGAGCCGGACTTTGGGGGAGTGATCGGCGACACCTATCAGACGTCCACGCCCTCGTGGCCCGCGCAACGGCGCTTGAGCGGGCGCACCAACGTCATCGTGATCGTGTTCGACGACATGGGCTTTGCCCACCCCAGTTGTTTCGG
>JBDKEO010000016.1:0-5732 GCA_039795205.1 Actinomycetota bacterium | reverse complement strand
GCAGGCGGAAGACGATCTCGACATCGATCACCGGTGATTGATCGAACTCGCCTTCCACGTACCAGTGCCGGTAGAGCGCCTGGCTCCAACTTGGCCAGTCGAAGGTGATGTGGGCGAGTGCGCGGGGAGGGCTTCCTTCTCCGGGTAGTCCATAACTCGTCTCCCACACGAGGTCGCCGAGCAACATGTCGGATTGGAACCGCTCTTCGAATGCCTGGCGCTCGAGGAATGCGTTGCCGAACGCATCGCGCACGGCACTGATCGCATCGAGGAACACATGATCGAGCATTGGGCTCCACGGTACAGTGATCGCATGTCGCTCGTACTCACGGAAGTCGAAGCGGGAGTAGCGATCATCACGCTGAACAATCCGGATGAGCGCAACACCTTGACCGCCGCAATGGTGGCCGAGATCGGTTCTGCAATGGATCGCTTCGAAGCCGACCAGTCGGTGCACGCGATCATCGTGACGGGAGCGGCACCGGCATTTTGTGCGGGCGCAAACCTTGGCAACCTCGCCGAGGCCACGGGCGAATCGCTGAAGGCGATCTACGAAGGATTCCTTCGTGTGGCTCGCAGCCCGCTTCCCACCATCGCCGCGGTGAACGGTGCGGCAGTGGGCGCGGGGATGAACCTTGCGCTGTGTTGTGACGTGCGATTGGCGGGTACGAGCGCGAAGTTCGACACACGGTTCACGCAGATCGGCATTCATCCCGGTGGCGGACACACGTGGATGATGTCGCGTGCGCTCGGTACACAAGCGTCGATGGCGACCGTCGTGTTCGGTGAAGTGTTGAGTGGAAAAGAAGCGGAGCGCCACGGACTCGTGTGGAAGTGCGTGGAGGATGCCGAGTTGATGCCAGCAGCGCGAGCCTTGGCTGCGCGGGCCGCCGCCGCTCCGCGGGCATTGCTGATCGAAACCAAACGCACGATCCAGACGATGCCGAGCATCGCCACCCACGACGAGGCCGTCGAGCGCGAGCTGGTGCCGCAGGTATGGAGTACCCGTCAACCGTGGTTCGCCGAGCGCTTGGCCGCGCTGCAGACGAAGATCTCGAAGAAGTAACCGCGAATTTCGTCACCCCCGAGCGGGTGTATGGTGACGCTCAAGGGGAGCAGGCACATTCACTCGATGCACCGCAGGGTGCAGATGGGAGTTGGAGATGAGCAGGCGACACAATCAGCGGGAGCGGGTGCTTCCGCCTCGTGAGGAAACGAGGGCACACGCCCACAACGAGCGGCACCGAGTGCACTCGATACTCCATGAGGCGACCAACCAATTGGAGTCGGGTGTCGAACCGCTCGACGTGGTGGAACCCTTGCCCAACTTCAAGCCGGTGCACCACCACGATGCGGTGATCGGTCGGAAGAAGGCCAAGCGTTCGTCGCTACGCCATTGGAAGACGCGTGACTGGAAGCGCCGCAAGTCGACGCGTCGGGAGCGGGTCCAGGAGATGGAGCGGCAGCGGCGTCTCGCCTAGGCGAGGACTACAACCACTGCGCCACGAGCTCCTCGCGGCGCACTCGCCATTCTTCGATGGTGAAGCCGTAACGCACGTGGTCCTCCCACGTGCCGTTGATCTCAAGGAAGCGCTCGGCAATACCTTCCTCGCGGTAGCCGAGCTTCTCCATCACCCGGCGACTGTTGTGGTTGCGCGGGATGATGCAGATCTCGACGCGGTGCAACTGCAGGTCTTCGAGAGCGAACCGGGTGGCCACCAACACGGCCTCCGACATGTAGCTCTTGCCGGCACGTGCTTCGTCGATCCAGTAGCCGATCGTCACGCTCTGCATCGCTCCGCGTAGCACGTTGTTCAGGTTGATCTCGCCAGCGAAGGCGTTGTCGACGAAGATGCCAAAGGCGTAACCCACGCCGCTCTGTCGTTCGCGATCGCGTGCGGCGCACCGGCTGGCGAACGCATCACGGTTGACGGCGGGATCAGGGGCCTTGGGGTGACGAAGCGGCTCCCACTTGGTCAGCCACTCGTCGTTGCGCACGCGTACCTCACTCCACGCTTCGAAGTCGCCCGCCACGAGAGGCCGCAGCATCAGACGGCGGCCATACAGCCGCAACGGCGAGGACACGACGGCACCCGTGGGGTGTCCCGCGAAGCGACGCGCGTTGGTCACCGTGCCAACTCCTCACGTGCCACGCCGTCGAGCAGGCTGCGCGTCGAGACGACGAGCGAGTCGATCTTCAGGCGTCGCATGACTGCTACGAGCACACAACATCCTCCCACGATGATGTCGGCACGCTCGCGAGGGAGGCCCGGGTTGTGTACGCGGTCAGCGAGCGACTCGGTGGCGAGCGTGCGAAAGACGTCCTCTGCGGCGTCGCGGGTGAGCACGAAACCGTCCAGGCGAGTGGCGTCGAACTCGGCGAGCCCGAGCTCGACTGCCGCCACGGTGACGATGGTGCCGGCGACACCCACCACGCTCGTCACGTCCATCACTTCGGGGTGCAGACGCACGATGTCATCGACATGATCGGACACTTCGCCGATCGCATTCGTCAACTCTTCGGGGCGCGGTGGGTCGTGTTCGAGATGATGCTCACTTTGGGTCACTGCACCGCACGGAATGCTGAATACCCAGTGCAGTTCACCGTTGCCGTACATCACCTCGGTGCTGCCGCCGCCAATGTCGATCACGAGTGTCGGCTTGGTTACGGAGTCGGTCGTGCTCAGCGCCCCCGTGTAGGCGAGTCGACCTTCCCGTTCGCCGCTCACGATCTCGACGTGGTGACCCGTTGCGTCGTGCACCGCGTCGAGGAACTCACTCGCGTTGCTCGCCCTGCGGCAGGCCTCAGTGGACACGATGCGCACGCGAGTGCCCGGAGCGAGCGACGTCACGTACTCGCTGATCACGCTCACCGTGGCGTCGATGCCGTCTCGGCTCAACGTGCCCGAACCGACGATACCGCGGCCGAGACGAGTGACGGTGACTCGTCGGTCGAGTTGCCGTCCCGTTGCGTCGACTACGAGCAGGTTCGTGGAGTTGGTGCCCACGTCGATCACGGCGACCGGTGATGCGTCTTGCGACGGAGCGATCACGTAGTCGACACGGCTGGAGCCGAGGTGTTGGGCCACCCAATCGCCGATCACGTCGTCGTTACCGGCCAACCAGTTGGCGTAATGAGCGTGCAGGCACTTCACCCCGACGCGTGTGCCACCCACACCGCCCGTAGGTACGGGGCCGGCATGACCGGCGGGAATCTGGGCGTCGCGTTCGGCTGCATAGCGATCATGCGTGGCGCGTAGGGCGTCCGGATCGACTTCGGCCTCGGCGCGGTTGACCCCGCCGTCGGACTCGAGTCGCCCGACGATGATGTTCTCGTGTTCGCCGATCAGCCAGTAGCGCGTGGGCATGGGCGTGCCGTCGTGGAGGAGCGGCGCATTGCGCAACACCACGGGAGCCCCTGCCTTGGTGCGCACCGCCACCTGCCACTCGCCCTGTGGCTCGCGACCAAGCAGACGGCGGATCTCGGCGAGATCGCCCGAATCAGAAGACGACGACACCGACGATGACGGCAACGACGGCGAGTACGACGACGAGCGGCACGAGTCGCTTGGCGATGGTCGATCCTGCTGCGTCGAGCAAGTCGAGGGGAGCGACTTCGGCAGATTCGATCTGCCGTACACCACTCGGCTGTGGCTCGCTTGCGGGAGCAGGTGCAGATTCGGCAGGTGCGGAGGTGATCAAGGTGTTCAAGTTGTCGGTGAACTGGGCGAGCAGTTTGTCGCTCACGTCAGCCAGTGCGCCTCGACCGAACTGTGCAACCTTGCCCGAAATGGTGAGATCGGTGGTGACGACACACTTGGTGCGCGTTGCGTCGACTGGTTGCAGGTTGGCGGTGATGAGCGCAGAGGCGTTGCCCTTCCCGCCAGTGTCGCGACCCTCGCCTTTCAGCGTGGCGGTGTAGGAAGCGTCATCACGCGAAACGAACGACGCCTGCCCCTTGAACTGGGCGAGGATCGGTCCGACCTTGACCTTCACTTGGCCGCGATAGACGTCACCCTCCACTTCGGTGAGTTGCGCACCGGGTAGGCACGGGGCGATTCGCTCGAGGTCGGTGAGGATGTTCCACGCCTCGGCTATCGGTACTCCCACTTCGAATTCGTGTCGCAGATCCATCAGTCATCCATTCTCTTTGCGAGGTCGTCCAAGTCTTGCGTGGTGTCGACGTCAAAAGCGGATCCCACGCAGGGAACTTCCCGCACCCATTCGGGGTACGCACGCATGAGTGGTCGAGCACCTTCGTCGCCCGTGGAAGGGAGTTCGTCCCACGTCGTCGACTCGAGCTTCACGGGGTTGCCGCGCACGCCGTCATAGGTGGCGACGGCAATCGGGGAGTCGGCTTCAGCGACTGCTCGCCAGGCTTCGGGCGTCACCAGCGGCTGGTCGCCGAGGCCGACGATGATCGAATCGTGGCCCGTCTGACGAGCGTGGCGGATGGCCACCTGCAGCGAACTGGCGAGGCCGCTCTCCCAGTCGGGGTTGGAGAGGATGGTGACCCCGTGGGGCAGGTCGAGGTCGGTTGCGCCCGTCACCACGACGACCGGCCCGACGTCGGCCGCGAGGGCCGAGCGCAGCGAATGGTCGATCACACGAGCGCCACGAAGCAAGCTCGCCAACTTGTGGCTGGGGCCGTGGAACCGGGAGCCGGACCCTGCCGCCAGCACCACGACGAGGGGTCGAATCGTGCTCACCGCCATGTTCTATAAGGGTTTCGTCCGATCACCAAATGTTACAAATGTATGTCATAGAATGTAACCAATCTGAAATAAGGGCTCGACGACCCCCCGGTCGAGCCACCGAATCATGAGACACACCTCCCACTTCCTCTCCTCGCGTGCCGCGATCAGGACGTTCGTCCTGCTGGCCACCGTGTTGGCATCCCTCTTCGTCGTGGATGCCGCTCAGGCCATCCCCATGGACCGCCATGCCGAGCGCCGGTTCTCCCGATCGGCTGCCGAGGTGCTCGAGATTCTCGAGGGCGCAGAGCGCCCGGGCGGCTTCATCGACCAGTCGTACCGTGAGCCGCTCGACAATCTGGCGAGCAACGTCGCCAACTTCGTCGGCGTGGACGAGCGGGCGCTGCGCAGCGTGTGGGGCATGACCTCGATCGAACGGCTGAAGGTGTTGATGTCGGGAATGGTCGAGTTGGGCACCCCGTATCGCGACAATGCGGCCGAGCCGGGTGTGGCCTTCGACTGTTCGGGGTTCGTGCAGTACGCGTGGCAGCAAGTCGGCATCGATCTCCCGCGCGGTTCCACCTCGCAATATGCGTCGGGTGATCGCGTGATGCGCGATGAAGCGCAACCCGGCGACTTGGTGTGGCGTCCTGGCCACGTGGCGCTCTACCTCGGTGTCAAGGGAGCGATCCTGCACACGCCATACGGCGGTCGACAGGTCGAGTTGCACATGATGAACTCACGCATCCAGTCGTGGGTGCGGTACTCGAACCCGCTCGCCTGACGTCAACGGTGAATCGGGCCGCTCGAGTCGCGTAGCGACGGAGCATTTCGTCCCGTGCGACGAGCGATGATCTCGCCGCAGATCGACACGGCAGTTTCCTCGGGAGTGCGTGCTCCGATGTCGAGACCGATCGGTGACATCAGTCGTGCGAGATCATCCGGGTTGGTGATGCCCACTTCGGCGAGTCGCTCCAGTCGCTTGGCATGCGTCTTGCGGCTGCCCATCACGCCGATGTAGCCGACGCGCGTGCGCAA
>JBDKEO010000007.1:0-4994 GCA_039795205.1 Actinomycetota bacterium | reverse complement strand
CCACACGACTGCCGCTTGCGTAGATGGCCGCCAACTGACGTGGAGCACCTTCGGGATAGAAGCCGCGGTCGTAGTCGCGAGCAGCGGCGGCATACGACAACTCGTTGCTGCGGTACTTCTTGGAATGCCAGATCTGCCACTTGACGGAGTGCGCGATGTATTCGTCGCGCGAAGTCGGCGGCGGCGTCAACAACGTGGCGGCGGCCTCGGGAGTTGGCTGTCCCACCGTGGGATCGCCGGGCTGTGACATCACCGAGATCAACGTCTTCACTCGCGTGGGGTGCTCGATGGCAATCGTCTGCGCGATCATGCCGCCCATCGATGCACCGAGCACGTGTGCGGACTCGATGCCCAGATGATCGAGCAACTTGACCGAATCGAACGCCATGTGCGACAGCGTGTACGGAACGGGTGGGACGGGCTCTTCCATCAGCGCCGCCGCGACCACCTTGTCGACGTCGACCGTCACGCCGTCCAATCGAGTGGACAGACCACAGTCGCGGTTATCGAATCGCACGACGTGGAAACCGCGATCGACGAACATGTTGCAGAAGTCCGGCTCCCACTGAACCATCTGCGCCGTATACCCCATGACGAGAAGCAAAGTCGGGTCGGATCGCTTGCCGAACTCGTCGTACTCGATCTCGATGTCTCGGCCGTCAGACGAGGTGAAACGTGCCTTGGGCATGGTGCTAGTCCCTTCGCTTCTCGAACTCGATGACGGTTCGCTGGATGATGTTCTGCACTTCCTCTGGATCACGGATGTTGGCGAACCGGGACTGGCCGTCTTCGCCGCCCGACTCGATCAGCAGATCCCCCGCCCCCACCAATCGCTCGATGAACGACTGATGGAAGTTGACATTGTTCACACGGCTGATGGGAATCTCCACACCGATCCGCGCCACGACACCTTCGCGGTAAATCACCCGATGGTTGGTGATCACGAAGTGTGTTCGCGACCACTTGACGGCCTGGACGAGTAGCCCCACGAGCCCCGTGACCACGAGCAGCCACGACGCGCGAACGGCCACCCACTCCAACCACTTCATGGGGTCGCTGGAGGTGTCCACTGCGATCTCAGCGCTCATGAGAGCGAGCACGAAACCCAACACCGCATAACCGAACGGGCGGACGAAGTCCCACCAGTGCGGGTGTAGATCGAGAATCACGCGTTCACCCTCGTTCAAGTACTTGGGTGAAAAGGGCATGGCGTAAGCGTAATGGCGACCCTTCACACCCACCGCCTACCGTCTGCACCGTGAATTCACTTCTCGCGGGACTCGACGACGGACAACGCGAGGCAGTGCTCTGCCCATCCACGGCCACCATCGTGCACGCAGGGGCGGGCTCGGGAAAGACCCGCGTGCTCACCCATCGGATCGCACATCGCATCCTCACCGGATCCGCAGTGGGTCGGCACGTGTTGGCCATCACGTTCACGCGCGAAGCGGCAAGCGAAATGCGACGTCGCCTGCGTGCACTCGGCGTGACGGATGGAGAAACAGGAACCCCCACCATCGGCACGTTTCACGCCGTTGCCTTGTCACTGCTACGTCAGCGACTCGTAGGACAGGGCAAGTCGGTGCCCAACATCGTGCACAACCGCGTGGCGCTCGCCGTTGCGGCAGCCAGTGAGCATCCACTCGGCAAACGACCTCGTGAACTGCTGATCGAAATCGATTGGGCACACGCGCGTCGCATCACGCCCGAGCAATACGCGGCGGCCGTGAAGCGTGAACAGCGATACGTACCATTCCCTGCCACCGAAATTGCCGAGTTGTACCGCGCCTACGAGTCACTGAAGCGCAAACGACACGTCGTCGATCTCGATGACCTCGTGTCACGAGTCACCGATGATCTACTCGACGATCCGCAGTATGCGGAGGCAACCCGCTGGCGCTTTCGCCACCTGTTCGTCGACGAGGCACAGGACATGAACCCGCTGCAGTTCGCCATGTTCGAGGCACTTCGCGGAGGTCGTGAAGACGTCTTCATCGTGGGCGATCCGTTGCAGGCGATCTACGGCTGGAACGGCTCCGACCATCGATTGTTCGATGCACTTCCCGAGACGATCGGTCGCACGACGGTGCTGTCGCTTCCGAACAACTACAGGTCGAGTGCCAACATCGTGGACGCAGCCCGTCATGTGGCGATGTCGGCCATGAGCGACGTACGCGTTCGCGCCGTTCGGGAACCCGGCTCCAAGGTGATCGTGCGCCAGTACGACGACGCGGAAGGTGAAGCGAGCGGCATCGCCGCCATCCTGCGCTCCGTTGCCAATCGCGGTGGTGTCGATCCGTGGACGTCGAGCGCAGTTCTCGTGCGCACCAATGCGCAGATTCCCGCAATCACTGCCGCACTGAAGCGCGAACACATTCCTGTCGGTTCGAACAAGCCTGCTCCCGAGTTGCTCGCCGCGGTGGAGCGCGCTGCCCAGGCGACGTCACGACACGGGTTGAGTGTGTGGGCCACCGACACGTTGCTCGAGTCGGAGGATGAAGCCGAACGCGCCGTGGCCGACCTCGTCAACCAGTTCCTTCACCTCGATCATCCCGGCACGGTCGACGGTCGCGCTTTTTCGGCTTGGGTCACATCGTCGAGCACCGCCACCAACGAGGTCGTGCGTGGCGTCGAGGTGATGACGATCCATTCGGCGAAGGGACGGGAGTGGCGGTACGTGGTGATTGCCGGGTTCGAAGACGGTCTCCTGCCCCACCGTTCAGCCAAGACCCGCGAGCAGCGCGCCGAGGAGGTGCGGCTTGCCTACGTGGCGCTCACGCGCGCGGCAGACGTGCTCGTCATCACCCACGCTTCGTCGCGTAACGGTCGTGCCACGAAGCCGAGTGAACTGCTCGATGGATTGCCGCAAGGCGTAACTCCCGAAGCGCCGGTCATTCCCGCACGCACCACACCCAAGACACCTTCACTGCTGGACGACCTTCTCGCATGGCGTAACGAGCGCGCGCGCCGCATCGTGCAGTCGCCAGAGAGCATCTGCAGCGACGAAGATCTGCAGCGCATCGTCGACACCATGCCTTCTTCCGTCGAGGAACTTGCCCCCATCTTCGGGCCGCTCACCGCAGCACGGGTGAGTGACGAGTTGCTATCGATCGTCGCGCGTCACCCTGCGTCGCGAGTCTGAGCCTCGCGGATCTTCACCAAACGCTCGAGCACCTCGGCGCTCATCGAAACGAACACGGCAGTCGCCTCGGCGCAGAGGGTCTCGCCATGATGCAAGGTTCCGGCAGTGAAGATCTTCCGACCCTCCACCGAAATGATTCGTGCACGAAAAACCAGCGGTCGATGCAGCGGTGTCGGCGAGCGATAGTTGATAGAGAGATTGGCGGTCATCCCAGGTTGACCAGAGAGCGCCTGAACCACACCGAGCACCTCATCGAAATACGCGGCGATGAACCCACCGTGCACACAACCCGGAGGCCCTTGGTACGAACCAGGAAACGTGACTCGACCTTCCACCACCGGTGAACCGTCATCAGCCGATGTGACACCAACTTCCATGGGGACGGCAAGGGCGTTCATCGTTCCGATGATCGGAGAGCGATCGACGAACTCCAGGCCTTCCGGCGCTACGAGCCGGTCGACTTCCTGACGTAGACGCGCTGCGTCGGCAACTACTCGCTCAAGTTCTGGTGTCAGCGGTGTCGAACGACGATGGAAGCCGTCCCAGGCTCCGGCCTCCGTCACCACGAGATCAGCACCGGTGCGTGGTCGCTCGGCTGCTCTCCCTTGCGTGCGTTGCGATCGACACCGGTCCATGTGCTCTTCTTCGCGACGGACGCACTGGCGAGAACGAGGTCGATGCGCATTCCCCAACCACGATGGAAACTCCCGTTGCGATAATCCCACCATGAATAGAGGTTCGGCTCGGGGTGCTGCTCACGAAACACGTCGTGCAAACCCCACTTCAACAACGATCCGAGCGCTTCACGTTCCGGCTCGCTCACATGGGTCGAGCCCACCAGCGCAGCAGGATCCCACACGTCGATGTCGAGTGGCGCAATGTTGAAGTCTCCTGCCACCACCACGTCGTCGCTCGGCTTGGCCAGGGCGGCCACGTGTTCCTTCAACTGCTTCATCCAACGCAACTTGTACTGATAGTGCTCGTGATCGAGCGCCCTCCCATTCGGCACGTACACACTGGAGACGAGGCAACCTCCGCACTCTGCGGTGATGATGCGGGCATCGGGGTCAGGATCACCCACCTTGAAATTGCTGGTGACATTGGCGATTCCCACCTTGGAGAGGATCGCCACACCGTTCCACTGCCCTTGTCCGAAGTGCACCGACTCGTAACCCATCGCTTCGAAGTCGAGTGCGGGAAACGCCGAGTCCTTCATCTTCGTTTCCTGGATACACAGGATGTCTGGCTGCACTTCGTCCAGCCAGCCCTTGACACGTTCAAGCCGCGCCTTCAATGAGTTGACGTTCCACGTGGCGAGCAGCACCGCCCAAACCTACTTCTTCTTGACTGCTGCCTTCTTGGCCGACGCACGCTTCTTCTTCGCTGTCTTGCTCACCTTGGGAGCAGACACGCCAACGATCGCCACGTCGATACTGCGGCGAGACGGCACGAAACTGTCGACGACGAGCGACACCGCCTGACCAATCTTCACCTGTTCGCGGGCACTGCGAGGCGCGGGGTTGGCCATCAAGCGCAGCGGGAGATATCCGAGCACGTCGCCCACCTTCACGTACACGCCATGGGCCGAGTAACTCTCGACGACACCCTTGACTTTGCTGCCCACGGGATACTTCTCTACGAAGTCGAGGAACGGCTGCAGGTCGTTGACCGACTTCGTCGGTGATTTCGGTTTCACCGTCTTGTTCGGCGTCTTTGGTTGCGGTCGCGCTGGAGCAGGACGAGACGCCGCAGCCTTGGTGACGGTCGGCTTTGGTTTGACGGCAAGTCGCGCGCCAGGTGGCGGCGCCTTTGGCACAGGCATCGGCTTGCTCGCCTCTCGACTCGCCTTCTT
>JBDKEO010000173.1:0-2851 GCA_039795205.1 Actinomycetota bacterium | reverse complement strand
ATACGCGGTCGCACCAGGACCAGAGACTTGGATCTTGGTGAAGCCCGGCAGGTCGAGGACGGCGACGCCGTTTCGTGCGGCGTGGCACTCTTCGGCGACGAGCTTGCGCCAACCCTGCTTTCGGAAGAACGACAACGTGTGATCGGTGACTTCGCCCTTCGGGTCGTAATAGGTCGGGCGTTCCCAGCCACCGCGTGCACCGAACTGAGCGCCCTTGGACTTCAAGAGGTCGTAGAGCGGTGACATGTAGGACGGGCGACCTGCGGGGCGTTCTTCGAAGGGGAATCCCATCGCGTATTCGTTCTGGTACACCTCGAGTGCCTTGTCGACGGTGTACTGCGTCGTTGCATATTCCTTGTAGCGACGACGATCGATCGACCACAGGTCGAACTCCGGTCGACCGTTCAAGATCCATTCGGCGATCGCCTTGCCGGCGCCACCACCCTGGGCGATGCCGAAGCTGAACGTGTTGCAATGCCAGAAGTTGCGCATGCCGCGCTCTGGTCCGAGGTAGGGGTTGCCGTCTGGTGCGTAGGGGATCGGTCCGTTGACGACCTTGGCGATGCCGACGTCGCCGATCACCGGAACGCGCTCACCTGCATCGAGGATCTGCTTTTCGAGTCGCTCGATGTCGGCTGGCCACAACATGTTGGCGAACTGGTCGGGGATGCCGTCGAGCCACATCGCCGTCGACTGCCACTCATATGGTCCGAGGATGAACGCCGAGCGTTCCTGACGCAGGTAGTAGCTCGTGTCGGGATCGCGAAGGAGTGGCAGCTTGTGCTCGCCGCGTGCTTCGAGTTCCGGGATCTCCTCGGTGATCAGATACTGGTGCGACATCGTCATGATCGGCAGGTGGCGACCGATGAGCGCCATCACTTCGCCTGCGCGATAACCGGCCGCGTTGAGCACGATCTCGCACTCGATCTCGGCCTTGTCGGTCGTCACCGTCCACTCGTGGTTGGCGTGCTGCTTGAGTGCGGTGACGCGCTCGTTGCGTCGCACGCGCGAGCCCATCTTGCGCGCGGCTGCGGCCATCGCCGCGGTGATCTGCGACGGGTCGATGTCACCGTCGAGTGGATCCCACAGTGCGCCGACGAGATCGTGCGTTTCGAGGAGCGGATAGCGGTCCTTCAATTCCTTCGGCGTGAGCACGTCGTATTCCATGCCGTTCGCGCGCGCCATCGACGTCACGTGCTTGAACTCGGCCATGCGCTCGTTCGAGTGCGCGAGGCGAACCGAACCGGTGACGTGGTAGTTGATCGGGTTTTCCGTGTCCTTGGCGAGTTCGCGATATAGCTCGGCCGAGTACTTCTGGACCTTCATGATGCTCCAGCTACCCGAGTACGTCGGCACGTTGCCGGCCGCATGCCAGGTGGAACCGGAGGAGAGCTCGTCGCGCTCGAGGAGCAGCACATCCGTGCAGCCCATCTTGGCCAAGTGATAGAGGGCGCTCACGCCCGCGATGCCGCCACCAATGATCACGATTCGTGCGCGCTCGGCCATGACTTCCCCCGCTGTCTCAGCGACGCAGTCGTCGCTGGGTTGGAATTTTTGAGTGTGTGACATACTAAATCCCTGCTGAAAACGTGCCAAACCTGGGAAGAGGAAAACCATGGCCAACCTGCCAAGTAGCGCTCGCGTCGTCATCGTGGGCGGTGGGATCGTGGGTTGCAGCGTGGCCTACCACCTCGCCAAGCGCGGGGTGACCGATGTCGTCCTCCTCGAGCGCAAGCAGCTGACGTCGGGCACCACCTGGCACGCCGCGGGTCTCGTAGGACAGCTTCGCGCGACGAACAACCTCACCCGACTCGCGCAGTACACGACGAATCTGTTCGCAACCCTCGAGCAGGAGACGGGGCAGGCGACCGGATTCCAGCAGCGCGGCTCAGTATCGATCGCGCCGAACGAAGAGCGCTTCGAGGAACTGAAGCGCGGAGCCTCCACGGCGCGCGTGTTCGGACTCGAGGTCAACATCATCACTCCGCAGGACGTGAAGGATCTCGTCCCGCTCGCGAGAGTCGATGACCTCGTCGGTGGCGTGCACCTGCCGAATGACGGTGTGGTCAACCCGATTGACGTCACACAAGCACTGGCCAAAGGTGCGCGCTCGGCAGGCGTGAAGATTTTCGAAAACGTCAAGGTCGAGCGCATCCTCACGAAGGATGGCCGCGCGACGGGTGTGCAGACGGAGTTCGGAACGATCACTGCAGACGCGGTCGTCAACGCAGCAGGAATGTGGGCACGCGAACTCGGCGACCAAGTCGGTGCGACGGTTCCGCTCCACGCAGCTGAGCACTTCTACATCGTCACCGAAGGCGTCGAGGGCATCTCGCCGTCGATGCCGGTGCTGCGCGATCCCGAGGGCTGCGGTTACTTCAAGGAAGATGCCGGCAAGTTGCTCGTTGGTTGGTTCGAGCCCGTTGCCAAGCCGTGGGGGATGAAGGGCATCTCGGAAGAGTTCTCCTTCACGTCGTTGCCGGAAGACTTCGAACACATCGCACCGCTCGTCGAGAACGCGACGCACCGAATGCCGATCCTTGCCGAAACCGGCATTCGACTGTTCTTCAACGGACCCGAGTCGTTCACACCAGACGATCGCTATCTGCTCGGTGAGCAGCCCGAAGTGAAGGGTCTGTACGTTGCCGCGGGCTTCAACTCGATCGGCATCCAATCGAGTGGTGGCGCCGGCAAGGTGCTCGCCGACTGGATCGTGGACGGCCGACCACCGATGGACTTGTGGGACGTCGACGTGCGCCGCGTGATGCCGTTCCAGCGCAATCGCTCCTACTTGCACGACCGCACGGTCGAATCGCTCGGCTTATTGTACGCGATGCACTGGCCGTTCCGT
>JBDKEO010000079.1:0-9184 GCA_039795205.1 Actinomycetota bacterium | reverse complement strand
CGGTGAGCGAACAACCGGAGACGGTGGAGGACGTGTACGAGCCGTTCTTGATTCAGCAGGGTCTGCTCGTGCGTACTCCGCGGGGCCGCGTCGCGATGCCCGCCGCGTGGCAACATCTCGGGCTCGTGGCGCCGGCACACGATCCCGACTTGTTCTCCTGATGCGTCTAGAGGATCTCGACTACCACCTTCCAGAGGAACTGATCGCGCAACGACCAGTGGAGCCTCGCGACTCGGCAAGGTTGCTCGTCGATCGCGGATCCTTGCCTCCAGTCGATGCTCATGTTTTCGATTTGCCGAATTACCTGCGAACTGGCGACGCGTTGGTGGTCAATCACACCCGTGTATTCCCTGCGCGGTTGCGATTGTTGCGACGCTCGGGTGGGGCAATTGAGGTGTTGCTCCTCGAGAACCGTGGTGAAGCATGGACGGCACTCGTGCGCGGCGGAGCCAAGTTGCGCGAGGGAGAAGAATTGGTCGATGGCGAAGAAACGACCGTGGTCCGTTTCATACGTCGCTTCGGAGATGTATTCGAAGTCGAGTTGTTGGATGAGCGGTGGCCGCTCGAGCACGGAGAGATGCCGCTACCGCCATACATCACGGAGCGCCTCGAAGATGGGGAGCGTTACCAAACGGTCTATTCACACGATGCTCGCTCGGCCGCTGCGCCGACGGCGGGCCTGCATCTGACCGAACCATTGATGAAGGAGATCAGTGCGCTCGGTGTGCGCATCCTGGAGGTTGAACTCGTGGTCGGACTTGACACGTTCAAGCCGATCGACGCACAAGATCCGCTGCAGCATCACATGCACACCGAGTACTACCGCGTTCCTGTCGAGACATGGGATGCCTGTCGACAGGTGCATCAATCGGGGGGTTCGGTGGTTGCCGTTGGCACTACTGCCACACGGGCTCTTGAGAGCGCAGCAGCAACGGGTGAATTGTCGGGCCGAACGTCGCTGTACATCACGCCGGGATTTCCCTGGCAGGTGGTGGACAAGATGATGACCAACTTTCACATGCCGCGAACGACGCTGATCATGATGATCTCGTCGATGATCGGCGCACGCTGGCGCACTCTCTACGGTCATGCGATCGAACGGCGTTACCGCATGTTGTCGTTCGGTGATGCGATGCTGCTCGACCGACACGCACGTTGACAGGTCGTCACCCAGTACGGTGAAGTCGTGTTTCCGGTGACGATGAAGGTCGAGGCGACCTGCGGAACCGCTCGCGCAGGTGTGGCGATCACCGCCCGCGGCGATTATCAGACTCCCTGTTTCATGCCGGTGGGAACACGGGGAGCCATCAAGTATCTGAGTGCCGAGGACTACGAGTCGGTGGGGGCGCGCATCGTGCTCGGCAACACCTATCACTTGATGCTGCGTCCCGGCGCCGACGTCGTACAGCATTTCGGTGGCCTCGCTCGCTTCGCTGGATGGTCCGGGCTCACGCTCACGGACTCCGGTGGATTCCAGGTGTTTTCACTCGATCCGGACGTCGACGATGATGGAGTGACGTTTCGCTCCACCTACGACGGCTCGTTGCATCGGTTCACTCCGGAGAAGGCGATCGAAGTGCAGCAAAAACTCGGTGCCGACATTCAAATGGTGCTCGACGTCTGTCCGCCGTTGCCGTCTCCAACGCCGGTCATCGAAGAAGCATTGCGACGAACGGGTGAGTGGGCAGAACGCGCGCGTTCATCGCACGAACGTGATGATCAGTCGCTGTTTGGCATCGTGCAAGGAGGCATCGATCCCGAGTTGCGTCGTAAGAGTGCCGCCCAGATTTCGGCGCTCCAATTCGATGGTTACGGCATCGGTGGGTTGTCGGTCGGTGAGACGAGGGAAGAGATGTTGCCTGCACTTGCCGCCGCACTCGAGTCGCTACCAAGCGATCGACCCCGGTATCTGATGGGTGTCGGCGATCCCGCATCGCTCGTCGAGGCGGTCAATCTGGGAGTGGACCAATTCGACTGCGTGCTGCAGACACGGCTCGGACGCCACGGTACGGCGTTGACGAGATCAGGTCGACTGAACATCAAGCGCTCCGAGTTCTCGCTTTCGGATGAGCCGATCGACGATGCCTGCGCCTGCATGGTGTGTGCTCGCCACTCACGTGGTTACCTGCGTCACCTCTTCCAGGTTGGCGAACCCACTGCGTCGCGTTTGGTGTCACTACACAACGTCGCCTGGACCATTTCGCTGATGGCGGAGATGCGCAAGCGCATCTTGGCCGGCACGTTCGATGAGTTGCGCCGTGAAGTGCTCGCCGTCTGGGCTGACTAGGAGAACTCCCCAGGAGTAGAGTGGATGACCATGTTCTCGATCCACGCCCTCCTTGCCGCCGCCGCTTCTGACACGGGATCAGGAGGAGGCATTCTCGGCCTTCTCCCGCTGATCCTGATCTTTGCGGTGATGTACTTCTTGTTGTTGCGTCCGCAGCGCAAGCGTCAGAAGGAAGCTCAGCGCCTGCAAAGCAGCATCGCCGAGGGTGACGAAGTCATCCTCAACTCCGGTATCTATGGCTTCGTCTCTGCCGTCGAAGACAACTATGTGTGGCTCGACATCGCCGAGAAAGTGGAGATTCGCGTCGCCAAGAATGCGATTGCAACGCGGTTGTCAGCCCCTGCAGAGGGTGAGACTGCAGCCGAAGACAAGAAATAGTCAGTACAGCGTGACTCGGCGTCTCGTCCTTTCGCTCGTCGGCATTCTGGTCGTCGTCTTCGGCGGTCTCACTGCCAACCTGTTGGTAGGCAACGAACCATCCTTGGGACTGGACCTGCAAGGCGGCGCGTCGGTCACGCTCACTCCGGTCGGAGAATACGAGCCTGCGGCCCTCGAAGTCGCCGTGGAGATCATTCGCGCACGCGTCGATTCGCTCGGTGTCGCTGAGCCCGAGATCATCAGCCAGGGTGACACGGTCGTGATCAACCTGCCTGGCGTGGAAGACCAGGATCGTGCATTGCAGATCGTCGGTGCGCAGGGGCAAGTGTTGTTGCGCCCAGTGATCCAAAGCGGCACGCTCGACACCTCGTCGACCACGACGGCTCCAGCGAATAGCCCGGACCCCACCGACCCCAATGCAACTGTCTTGCTGACGGATGATCTCGGGATTAGCTACCAGGTTGGTCCTGCGCAAGCAACGGGTGACGTGTTCGAGAACGACGCACAAGCCGACATCTCGAGTGGTCAGTGGGCGGTGGTCGTCAGTCTGCGTGGTGGCGCGGAGGGCGAAGACGTATGGAACGCACTCACCACGAAGTGTTTCAATCGTGAAGAGACTTGTCCTACGGGTCAAGTAGCGATCGTGCTCGACGGTGTCGTCATTTCTGCACCAGTGGTGCAAGAGCCGGTGTTCACGGGCGGAACGGTGCAGATCAGCGGTGACTTCACCGAGGAAGAGGCTCGTGATCTGGCCAAGATCCTCGAGTTCGGTGCAGTACCGGTCGAGTTCGACGTCGCTTCGGTGCAAACGGTGTCACCGACCCTCGGAAGTGATTCGCTCCGAGCAGCGATCATTGCGGGACTGGTCGGAATGGTGCTGGTTCTGATGTTCTTCTTCGCCTACTACCGACTCTTGCCAATCGTGATGCTGCTTGGACTCACCATTTCGGGTTCGCTGATGTGGAGCGTCATTGCGCTGCTGTCGAAGACCAATGGTCTCGCCCTCACGCTCGCCGGTGTCGCAGGCATCATCGTGTCGATCGGTGTGACGGTGGACTCTTATGTGGTGTTCTTCGAGCGTCTGAAGGATGAGATCCAGGCGGGGCGATCTCTCAGGGGATCCGCTCAGCGCAGTTTCCAGAGCGCATTTCGGACGATCTTGATCGCGGACGGAGCGTCATTCATCGGCGCCGTCGTCCTCTGGTACCTCACGGTTGGCTCGGTCCGCGGATTTGCCTTCTTCCTCGGGCTATCGACGCTGATCGACGTGATCATCGCCTACTTCTATACGCGTCCTGCAGTGTTGTTGTTGGCACGCACCAGGTTGTTCCGCGGCAGTCGTGTGCTTGGAGTGCGTCAGAGCGAACAGGGGGCATCGGCATGAGCGTGTTCGGTCGGCTGTATCGCGGCGAGACGACGATCGACTTCGTTGGTCGTCGGAAGTGGGGCTTCTACTTCTCGGGTTTGCTCGTGCTCGTGTCACTGTTTTCACTCGGCTTTCGTGGTCTCAACCTCGGTATCGACTTCGAGGGCGGCGTGTCGTGGGAGTTGTCCACGGAGACCGTCCAGATCGGCGACGTGGAGGAGATCCTCGCTGCCAACGGGATCGAGGCGACGACCGCGAAGATTCAGGAGTTGAGTGGTAGCGATGGTCGAAGGCTGCGAGTGCAGACGGCAGATCAGACCGAGGATGTTCGTCTCGCAGTCAAACAGCAACTGGCAGAGCGCGCAGAAGTTGAGTCGCAAGAAGTGAGTGAGGCACGGGTGAGCTCGTCGTGGGGTAGCAGTCTCACGAACAAGGCCGTCCGCGCGCTGCTCGTCTTCTTCGTCTTGGTATCGCTGTTCATCGCTTGGCGCTTCGAATGGAAGATGGCCGTGGCTGCATTCGCCGCCATGGTTCACGACGTGGTGATCAGCGTGGGCGTGTATTCAGTGTTCGGGTTCCTCGTAACGCCAGCCACGGTCGTTGCGTTCCTCACGATCCTTGGCTACTCGCTCTACGACACGATCGTGGTGTTCGATCGCGTGCATGACAACGCAATTCGACTTGGATCCTCTCGCGTGTCCTACGGCGACGTGGTCAATGTCTCCATGAATCAAGTGTTGATGCGCTCATTGAACACGACCATCTCGTCGCTCCTGCCGGTCATTTCGCTCCTCGTCGTGGGGTCGTGGTTGCTCGGCGCAGTGACACTCCGCGAGTTTGCGATCGCCTTGCTGGTGGGCCTCTTTCTCGGCGCGTATTCGTCGATCTTCATCGCAGCGCCTTTGCTCGCCGTGTACAAGGCGCGTGAACCTCGGTATGCCGCCACCAAGAACTTGCTCCACCTCGGCGACGAGATGCAGCGGTTGATGGGCACTGGACGCGAAGAGACCAAGCGCATCGCGGCAGAACCGGTCGATGGGGTGGCTCGGGCGACCAGTGCGCTGACACACCCGCCTCGCCCACGCAAGAACAAACGCCGCTGATCTCAGCCCGTAGAATTCGGGCATGTTGGTGATGAGATGAGCACCACCTCCCGCGTCCTTCCTTGGCGCCGTTCCCAAGCATCGGTATCCACCGAATTGGCGCCACTGCTCAGCCTCTATCGCGCGCGTCACCCCAAGGGCTCGGTGGGGATGATCAACACGGCCTATGAGATGGCCCGTGAAGCTCACCGCAACCAGTCCCGGATGAGCGGGGAGTTGTACATCTCGCATCCCGTTGCCGTAGCGCGGATCGTCGCCGAGATCGGACTCGACGAGGTGTCCTTGGCGGCAGCTCTGTTGCACGACGCAGTCGAGGACACCGAAATCACGTTGACCGACGTGGAGTCGAACTTCGGTCACGAGGTTGCCTCGATCGTCGATGGACTCACCAAATTGGAGCGGCTCCAATTCGACTCACGAGAAGCGCAGCAGGCGGCGACCATGCGCAAGATGCTCGTGGCGATGGCCAAGGACCTCCGAGTCCTGGTCATCAAGTTGGCTGACCGTCTCCACAACATGCGGACCATCGCTTCCGCACCGTTCGAGAAGCAGCGGCGTGTCGCCCAAGAGACGCTCGACATCTATGCGCCACTTGCACATCGACTCGGGATGCAGGAGATCCGCCAGCAGCTCGAGGATCTTTCTTTTGCGGCGTTGTATCCCAAGCGATATGCGGAGCTCGACTACTTGGTGTCGTCTCGCGCACCGGAACGCGACGTGTACCTGGCGAAAGCACTCGGACAGGTCAATCAGTGGTTGAACGAAGTGGGAATTCGAGCGGACCTGACGGCGCGCGGCAAACACCTGTGGAGTCTGTACGAGAAGATGGTGCAGAAGGGACGTGAGTTCGATGACATCTTCGACCTCATGGCCATTCGCATCATCGTCGACGACGTGAAGTCTTGTTATGCCGCGCTCGGCTGCATTCACGGGCACTGGGCACCCGTTGGGGGGCGATTCAAGGACTACATCGCGATGCCCAAGTTCAATCTCTACCAGTCATTGCATACGACCGTGATCGGTCCGGGCGGCAAGGCGATCGAGGTGCAGATCCGTTCGCACGACATGCATCGTCGCGCGGAGTGGGGTGTGGCCTCGCACTGGGCATACAAGGACGGTGCAGGGTCGACCGACATCGATTGGTTGAATCGCATCGTCGACTGGCAGGACGAGATCGCCGACCCCCTGCAATTCCTGGAGAACCTGAAGACCGACCTGGAACAGGACGAAATCTTCGCGTTCACACCGAAGGGCAAGGCAATCGCGTTGCCCGTCGACTCGACCCCGGTCGACTTCGCCTACAGCGTGCACACCGAGATCGGTCACCACTGTGTGGGTGCACGGGTGAACGGACGACTGGTACCCCTGAACACGAAGCTGGTGTCTGGCGACACCTGTGAAGTGCTCACGTCCACCGCCGAGGACGCCGGCCCACAAGAGGAGTGGTTGGGCTTCGTCAACTCACCGAAGGCCAAGAGCAAGATCAAACAATGGTTCGCTCGCGAACGAAACGAGGACATCCTCGAAACTGGACGAGACGAGTTGGTCGAACACTTGCGTGGCCTCGGCATTCCGGTGGCTGCCGTGCTCGGATCACGCGCGTTTGCCGAAGAACTGGAGGCGATGAATTACCAAGATGCCTCCACGCTGTTCCGGGCGATCGGCGAAGGACATGTCTCGGCACAAACCTTCGCCTCCCGTGTCACTCGTGCGATGCGGGATTCCACTTCGGGGGAGTTGCTCTCCATGGGCACCCGCTTCGACGTCGAGTCAGGAGCATCGCGCGGAGTCGGGGTGCACGTCGACGGGTTGGACGCGACGATGGTGCAACTTGCCACCTGTTGCACACCCTTGCCTGGCGACGACATCCTCGGCGTGCTGGGTGCCACCGGTCTGGTGTCGGTGCATCGCGGTGACTGTGCGCGGGCAACGTCGGTGGTTGCTCGTAACGAGGGTCGACTGGTGGACGTGGAGTGGTCTGGTCAGCACCACGACACCACCTTCATCGCGGCAGTGGAAGTGGTGGCAATCGACAGGACGCGGCTGTTGCGCGACGTCGCCAATGCCTTGTCGGAGGAACACGTCAACATCGTCTCGTGCTCGACCCACACGGGTGCAGATCGAGTGGCCAAGATGCGCTTCGAATTCGAGTTTGCCGACCCGAGTCACCTGCAGTCCGTACTTCGCACGATCAAGAGGATCGATGCGGTGTACGACGCCTACCGAGTGATGTCGAGTGAGCACCCGGCATCTAGTGTTCTCGCGTGAATCAGTTCGCCACGAGTCCCGGAACGCGGGACATCCTCCCCCCGGATGCGGCGAGATGGCGTGCTTTTCAGGAGACGTTTGCCGATGTGGCTGGTCGCTACGGATGTCTCTACATGATTCCCCCGATGTTCGAGGACCTCGGGGTGTTCCTGCGCCTCGGTGAATCGACCGACGTCGTGACCAAGGAGATGTACGACTTCGAAGACAAGGGTGGTCGCCGAGTGGCGCTACGACCCGAACAGACCGCGAGCGTGTGTCGTGCGTTCGTCCAGCATCGTCCGACTACGCCATGGAAGGTGTGGTACGCGGGGCCCAACTTCCGTTACGAAAAGCCGCAGCAGGGGCGATACCGCCAATTCGATCAGGTGGGTGTGGAAGTCCTTGGTGTCGACGACCCACATGCCGACGTCGAAGTGATCGCATTGGCGTGGGAGTTCTATCGCGCGCTCGGGTTGCGCAAGGTGCACTTGGCCATCAACACACTTGGTAATGCCGAGGAGCGTGCGCACTGGACCACGGCGCTGGAGCGTCACTTCCGGGACAACGAAGCTGCGCTCACGGCCGAGTCCCGCGCGACACTCGGCAAGAACCCGTTGCGCGTGCTCGACTCGAAGCGACCAGAAGATGCACCCGTCATCGCCGCGGCACCGAAGATCGACGACTTCCTGGGTGAGGACTCGACACGTCATTTCGTGGCAGTGCGCCAGTCGCTCACCGACCTCGGCATCCCCTTCTCGGTGGAGGCGCGGCTGGTTCGCGGCCTCGACTACTACTGCCACACCACCTTCGAGTTCGTCAGTACGGCGCTTTCGGCTGCCCACACTGCGATCGGTGGTGGAGGTCGTTACGACGGCTTGGTCGAGCAACTCGGTGGCCCGCCTACTCCTGGTGTTGGTTTCGCTCTCGGACTCGATCGCACCCTGCTGGCGTGTGATGCCGAAGAGGTTTTTCCGGCACCCCGCGAGTCCGTGCGGATCTTCGTGGTCGACACGACGGGAGGGGCAGAAGCACAACGTGTGGCTGCTGAACTGCGGATGGCCGGCTTCACGGTCGACCGCGCCTTCGAACAGCGGAGCATGAAGGCCCAAATGAAGGCTGCTGATCGCAGCGGCGCCGAGGTTGCGTTGATCATTGGCTCCGATGAATTGGCGAGCGAGAGTATCGTGATGCGCCTGATGACGACCGGCGAGCAGTCCACCGTGCCACGAGGCGCCATGATCGAATCAGTTCAGCGGGCTCTGGCCGAGGCGGACACCAAATGAGTGATGCAACTTCGTTGCGTTCGCACCTGTGCGGTCGGGTTTCCTCCGAGCACGTCGGACAGAAAGTGGTGCTCAGCGGCTGGATCGCTCGTCGTCGCGAACACGGCGAACACCTCGCATTCCTGGACCTGCGAGATCATTCCGGCGTGGTGCAGTGCGTGGTCGATGCCAGTGTGGATGCCCGCAGCGAATGGGTGGTGCGCATCGAGGGCACCGTGCAGGCTCGCCCCGCCGGAACGGTCAACGAGAACATTCGCACCGGTGCCGTGGAGATCGTCGACTGCGTGGTCACGACACTGAACAAGGCTGAGCCTCCACCGTTTCCTGTCGACTCGCGTGCCGATGACGTCGATGAGAACGTTCGCCTGAAGTATCGCTACATCGACATCCGCCGCGAGCGAATGCAACGCAACCTGCGCATTCGGGCCCGAGTCAACTCGGCGATTCGTCGTGCCATGGAGCAACAGGAATTCGTCGAGGTGGAGACACCCTTCTTGATGCCGAGCACTCCCGAGGGTGC
>JBDKEO010000058.1:0-4170 GCA_039795205.1 Actinomycetota bacterium | reverse complement strand
AGCCAACACGAGATCGACCTTCGTCATACCGACGCATTGACGATGGCCGACAGCGTGATGACCTTCCGCTTCGTCGTCCGCGAGATCGCCGCGATGCACGGTGTCCACGCCACGTTCATGCCCAAGCCTTTGGAGTCGATCCAGGGTTCTGGCATGCACCTCCACCTCAGCTTGTTCGACGGTGAGGACAACGCCTTCCACGACGCGGGCGATGGATACAGCCTCTCGGACACCGCGAAGAAGTTCATGGCGGGCCTGCTGGTGCACGCGAGCGAGATCACGGCGATCACCAACCAGACGATCAACTCATACAAGCGATTGGTTCCTGGTTTCGAAGCCCCGGTTCACGTGTCGTGGGCGCGCAACAACCGCAGCGGATTGATCCGTGTGCCGGTGCCCAAGCGGGCCAACCCGCTTGCTACCCGCATCGAGTACCGCTCCCCCGATCCCGCGTGCAATCCTTACCTCGCGTTCTCGGTGATCCTCGCTGCCGGACTGCGTGGCATCGAACAGGACTACGAACTTCCCTTCGAAGCCGATTCCAATTTGTTCGAAATGGATGATGCCGCTCTCGACAAGCTTGGCGTGCAACAACTCCCGCAGTCACTCTCGGAAGCGCTCAAGTTGATGGAAGGTTCGCAACTCGTCGCCGAGACACTCGGTGACCACATCTTCGAATGGTTCCTCCGCAACAAGCGTGCGGAGTGGCGCGGCTACAAGACGCACATCAGCCAGTTCGAGACCGATCGGTACCTCAAGTCACTATGACCGCGTACAAGGAACCCGGCCCCGCATTGAAGATGCTGGCCGTGTTTCCCGCGCCCGCACCGATCGAACTCGCTCGCACACTCGACCTTGCCGGGTATCGCTGGAAGGCGTTCTCGACGGGCGAGGAAGCCTGGCGCAACGAACCCGAGGGCGGCTGGTCGGGCGCCGTGGTGATGTGTGACGACGATCCAGAAGGCGGATGGGCAATGTGTCGAGCCCTGCGTCGCCGTGACGTTCCCATTCCCAGATTGCTCGTCTTGGTTTCGGGCGCTCAACTCAGCGATCTCGAGCTACGCGATGAACTGTTCGACGACTTCTGTCTCACCCCGTTCCACCCTCGCGAACTTGAGGCTCGTCTCACCCACCTCTTCTGGCGCGAGCTGAAGGGCAACCGTGAATCGTTGGTGGAGTACGACCGCTTGGTGCTCAACCTCGAGACCTACCAAGCAACTTTCGCCGGTCGTGCACTCGACCTCACGTACATGGAATACGAGTTACTCAAGTTCCTTGCTCAGAACCCTGGTCGCGTGTTCTCCCGAGAGACGCTGCTTTCGCGAGTGTGGGGGTACGAATACTTCGGTGGAGCGCGAACGGTCGACGTCCATGTTCGACGCCTGCGCGCGAAGCTCGGTGAAGAAAATGCGTTCCTGATTCAGACGGTGCGTAGCGTCGGTTATCGATTCGGCCAGACCGGCTGGTCGGCGTAAACGACCAGTTCAGAACACTGACGTAGTCAGAACGTCGACACGAGCGTCACCGCGCCGATCGCGAGAAAGACGACGGCCGCTGCACGGCGAATCAGTCGCATGGGAAGTCGCGAGGCGAGCCACGCTCCCGCCAGCACCGCGAGTCCAGAAACGGTGACGAGTGCTGCACCCGCCCCAACCGCGACTGCGATCGGATCCTCGAACCGCGCGGCAAAGCCCGCGGTCGCCAACTGTGTGAGGTCGGCAAACTCCGCCACCAAGATCACCGATGCGCACGTCCATGCAACACGTACGGCGCTCACCGACGTTGGTGCGCCAACCTCCTCCTGATCTTCTTCGCCGCTACGCAGCATCACCATGCCTCCGACGACGAACAGCAGCCCCACCGCCACCTGCACGGGGGTGGCGGGAAGTCTGCTGAGCGCAGATCCGAGAGTTACGGCAAGCGCCACGTGAACGAGGTAGCCGCACGACACGCCGATCCACGTCGGAATCCGACGTCTAAAGCGTGTCGACAACATCAATGTGGCGAGCATCGTTTTGTCGGGAAGTTCGGCGAGGAAGATTGCGCCAAACACGACGAGCGCGTTGCCGAAGTTCATGGTGTGCTTGCTACGCGACGAAGTTCTGCATCCGCCGCGCCAGGCGGTCGTGATTGCGCAGCATCTCATCCACACGCGACGACACGAGTTCTCCATCACGCACCACGGGCTTGCCATTGACCACCACGTGCGTTGCCGACACCGGCCCACATCGCAACCATGCTTCGATCGGATCGGCGATCGCTCCGGCGAATCGCGGACCCTGCAACGACCACACCGCCACGTCGCCCACCGCACCAACCGACAGTTCACCGATCTCGCCGATCCGTCCCAGACATCCCGCACCGCCCCGCGTGGCAATCTCGAGAGCCATGCGGGCACTTCCTGCGCTCGCTCCGTCACGCAACTTCGCCAACAACATCGCTTGGCGGGCTTCGAGCCACAGTGATGCGGAATCGGCCGACGACGACCCGTCCACACCCAGGCCGACATGCACCCCTGCACGCCGCAACGCCACCACCGGCGAAATGCCCGATGCAAGGATCAGATTGCTGCTCGGGCAATGTGCGGCACCGATGCCTGCCTTGCCGAGTCGTTGCACTTCATCGTCGTTCGGCATCACACAATGCGCAACCCAGGTGCGATTGGTACACCAACCCACCTCTTCCAAGTACTGCGTGGGTCGACATCCGAAGGTGGCCACCGAGTAGTCGTCGTCTTCACTGTTCTCGGCGAAGTGTGTGTGCAGTCGAACGTCCAACTTCTCAGCCAGCTCCGCTGACTCGATCATCAACTTCTTCGTCACGCTGAACGGGGAACACGGCGCCAAGGCGACACGCACCATCGCACCGTGACTGCGGTCGTGGTGGCGCTTCACCGCCGCTTCGGATTCGGCGAGGATCACGTCGTGGTCCTGCACCACGTTGTCGGGGGGCAAGCCGCCGTCTTTCACGGAGAGCGACATCGAGCCCCGCGTCGGGTGGAACCGCATCCCGATGTCCTTGGCCGCTTCGATCTCTGCCGTCAGCAGATCGCCGGCACCGGCAGGATGCACGTACAAGTGATCGGTCGACGTCGTACAACCCGACAGCGCGAGTTCTGCAAGTCCGACCCAAGCAGACACGTGAGCAGACTCCTCATCGAGCGTGCTCCACAGCGGATACAGCGACTGCAGCCATCCGAACAGTGGTGCCGTCGTCATCGGGGGATACGCACGTGTGAGGTTCTGGTACAGGTGATGGTGGGTGTTGATCAAGCCGGGCGTCACCAGACATCCGCGTGCATCGATCACTTCACGTGCAGAAGGCTCACTCCCACTCGTTCCAATGCCACTGATCTTCGAGTTGGTGATGGCCACCCATCCGCCGACGATTTCACGGCGCTCGTCATCCATCGTGGCGACGACGAGGGCGTCGCGGATGAGGAGATCGGCCAAGGCGCTCAGTCGTTGAGTTGCACGAGCTCGCTGCCCGCGTGACGAACGTCGGCGTCCTTGTTCAGGAAGAACCCGAGGATCGCTGCGAGAACCGCGGTTCCAAGACCCACCACGATCGGGAATCCGAGCAGAACGAGCACGAGAATCACTGCGCCAGCCATGTCTCTACCGTACTGGCTTGAAGGCCCACGCCTCGATCTCCACCGCGCCACGGAATGGCAGAGCGGCGACACCGATGGTGCTGCGTGCGGGTCGACTTCCGCCGAATCCCTTGACGTATGCATCGTTGAACGTGGTGAACGTGTCCATGTCGGTGAGGAAGCAGAGTGTCTTCTTCACGTCCTGCAGAGTGAGACCCACGGTGGCGAGTTGGTTCTTCAGGTTGATCACCGCTTGCACGGTCTGACCCGCCACACCGCCCGGCACCAGCTTGCCGTCCACGACGCCCAGCTGACCGGAAACGATCACCCAATCGCCAGCACGCACCACCGGCGTGTACGGGCCAAGGGCGGCACCCGCCTTCTTCACGGTCACTTTCGTCGCACCCACTTTCTTGGTGCTCGACTTCTTGCTGGTCGACTTCTTGCTTGCGGTCTTGGTCGCCTTCTTCGGCGTGCGCTTCTTCGATGCCATGCCGACAATCTAGACGCTTCGTTTCGTTCGTCCCTCGTCCCACTCATCAACCGTTGTACGTCCAGTCGTACAATCAGGTCGTGCT
>JBDKEO010000023.1:0-3953 GCA_039795205.1 Actinomycetota bacterium | reverse complement strand
ATATCGGAGCCTTGGCGGTGATCGGCATCATTTACGGTGCGTTGGGCTGTCTCGCCCAGCAGGACATGAAGCGCCTGATCGCGTTCTCGTCGGTCGCGCACATGGGATTCGTGATGCTCGGTATCTCGACGCTCACCTCGTTTGGCACCAACGCCGCCATGTTCGGCATGGTCGCCCACGGTTTGATCACGGGAATGTTGTTCTTCGTGGCGGGAAGTGTGAAGGAGCGTTATCACACGCTGGAAATCCAGCGCCTCGGCGGCCTACTCAAGCAGATGCCACGACTTGGCTGGATCCTCGGATTCTCGAGCATGGCTTCACTCGGCTTGCCGGGCCTTGCCGGTTTCTGGGGTGAATTCCCGGCGATTCTCGCTGCCTACAACCCGGCGGACGGATTGAACGTGACGGTGTATCGCGTGTTCATGGTGATCGCCGCGCTCGGTACGGTGCTCGCCGCCGCGTACCTGTTGTGGTTGTTCCAGCGTGTTGCCTTCGGCGAGCCGAAGCCTGAGTTTGCGGGACATGGCGACGACCACCACTTCCATGATGTGAACAAGTACGAACTCACGGCGTGGGCTCCATTGCTGATTGCGATCGTCGTGCTCGGGTTGGTGCCGAACTTGCTGTTCAAGGTGGTCGATCCCGCCGTGCAAGGCGCATTGAGCGCCTTCGGAGGCTGATTCGGTGCCGAATCTCGCCCTGTTCTCCGCAGCGTGGTCTGCCCCGGTCATCGACTATCACGCGCTCGCGCCCGAGATCGTCCTCGCCGCAGGCCTCACGGTGGTGCTCCTCGCGGATCTGTTCCTCGACGATTCGCGGAAGTGGATCCTCTCGTCGTTGGCGGGGTTCACGTTGCTCGGTGCAGTGCTACCGATCATCACCCTCGCCGTTCACGATGCACCGAGTCGTGTGTTGTTCGACGGGCGTTACGTGGTGGACGATTTCTCGCTGGTGATGAAGGGCGTGTTCCTGATCGCCGGGTATGTGGTGGTGTTGCTTTCCGCGCAGCACATCGAAGAAGGTGAGTATTGGAAGGGGGAGTATTGGTTCCTCCTTCTCACCAGCATCTTCGGCATGGTGATGATGGCTTCATCGAGGGACTTGATCTCGATCTTCGTGGCTCTCGAATTCCTCTCGATTCCGGCGTACATGTTGGCTGCCTGGCGCAAGCGGGATACCAAGAGCAACGAGGCCGGAGTGAAGTACTTCTTGCTCGGCGTGTTCGCGTCTGCAGTGATGTTGTACGGCATGTCGCTCGTCTACGGCGTGACGAATTCGACGTTGCTCACCGAAATTGCCTCGCGCGTCGACATCGCCGGAGATTTCGCCGCCGCGCACGTGCTCGGCGTGGTGTTCATCAGCATCGGTTTCGCGTTCAAGGTGTCGGCAGTGCCTTTCCACACGTGGGCGCCCGACACCTACGAGGGTGCTCCCACGCCCGTCACTGCGTTCTTGTCAGTCGCATCCAAGGCAGCTGGATTCGTCGCGTTGGTCACCGTGTTGTTCGTGGCCTTCCCCAATGCAAGCGACGTGTGGCAGCCCTTGATGTGGGTGCTCGCTGCCTTGACGATGACCGTCGGCAACGTGCTGGCTCTGCGACAGACGAACATCGTGCGCATGATCGCGTATTCATCGATCAGCCAAGGCGGGTTCGTGCTCATGCCTCTGGCGGTTGCGGGCATGGCAGGTAGTGGTGACGATGCACTGCGCGCCGTGGTGTTGTACATGATCGTCTATGCCGCAACGAACCTCGGCATGTTCGGCGTGATCATGGCCGTATCTCGCAAGACGCGCAGCGGGGAAATCTCGAGCTGGGCCGGCTTGTTCTCCTATGCGCCAGGACTCGGTGTGATGGCCACGATCTTCCTCGCATCGCTCGCGGGCATCCCGCCACTCGGTGGATGGATCGCGAAGTTTGCGGCCTTCCAGGCCGTGCTCTCCAGTGGATCTGGCTGGGGCTATGCCATCGCCATCGTCGGCGCGGTCAACTCCGTGATCGCATTCGGCTATTACGGCAACGTGATGCGCGAGATCTGGATGCGCCCGACGCCCGCAGACTCGTCGCGAATCAACTATCCCGCTTCGATCGGCCTTGCCCTGACGATTTCGGTAGTGGCCACGCTGGTCTTTGGTGTGTTGCCGGGCGTCGGACTGCGTTTCGCCGACATGGCCCAAATCGTCGGTGCCTTCGGCGGCTGACGACATCCGTGGCGCGGTAGAGCGCGCCGGAACGATCAGTTTTCGCGACTTCATGTCGCTTGCTCTCTACGGTGAGCACGGCTTCTACTCTCGGGTGGGATCGGCGGGGAGGCGCGCCGACTTCATCACTTCGCCCGAGGTGGGCCCACTGTTCGGAGCGGTGCTGGCACGAGCACTCGATGAATGGTGGCGCGAGTTGGGAAGCCCGAACGATTTCGTGGTGGTCGAGGTAGGTGCAGGCCCGGGAACGTTGGCTCGGTCGGTGATCGCCGCACAACCCGAGTGCTTGCGATCCGGGTCGTACGTCGCAGTCGAGCTCTCCGCAGAACAGCGGCGTAAGCACCCCGACACGGTGCACAGCGTGAGTGAAATGCCGGCCTCGGTCGAGCATGGCGTGGTGATCGCAAATGAACTGCTCGACAACCTGCCATTTCGTCTCTTCGTGTTCGACGGTGGTTGGCGCGAGGCAGGTGTGGCGGTGAATGGAGACGGCAAGTTCGTGGAAGTGCTCAGTGATCGTGTGGAGCGGCCACCGGGATTTCCCGAGACGGCACCACATGGCTGTCGGCTTCCGCTCCAAGACGGTGCGAGAGAGTGGGTGGCTGTGGCTCGCTCGACGGTAAAAAATGGACGGGTCGTGATGTTCGATTACTGCACGTCACAGACCGTCGAACTGGCTGTCATGCCATGGCGCGAATGGTTGCGGACATACCGAAATCACAAGCGTGGCTCGCACTACTTGAGGGATGTCGGCGAACAAGACATCACCACGCAGGTGTGTGTCGATCAACTGGGCATCGAAGATGTGCAACCGACGACTCAAGCACAGTTTCTGCGGAACCATGGCATCGACGAACTACTTGAGGAAGGCCGCCGATACTGGGATGCACATCGCGAACGGCCCGATTTGAAGGCGATGATGATGCGCAGTCGCGTGCGTGAGGCCGAGGCACTGTGTAATCCGCGCGGCCTCGGTGGTTTCACGGCGCTGGAGATCGAAGTCCCGTAACCCTCAAACTTCTGTCATTGGCATCGAGCAAACATGGCTCGTATTGTTCGGTTGGCAACCACGATCCATTTGGGGGTGAGAGTGGCGGATGACAGACAAGCAATCGAGGCACTAGGCGCCGAGAATCGACTTTTTCCACCGTCAAGTGGATTTGTGAACCTAGCCAATACCAGAAGTCGTGAACTGTACGACGAGGCTGCTCGCGACCACGAGGGGTTCTGGGCGCGCCAAGCGAGGGAGTGGGTGTCATGGTTCACGCCGTGGGAGACGACCCTCGAGTGGGATCTTCCGTTCGCCAAATGGTTCGTCGGTGGTCGTTTGAACGTCTCGTACAACTGTCTTGATCGGCATGTCGAAGCGGGCAGAGGAGACAAGGTTGCGATCCACTGGGAGGGTGAGCCCGGTGACAAACGGTCGATCACCTACTCAGAGTTGCTGAACGAGGTGCAGCGTTTTGCCAACGTGTTGCGAAGTCTCGGTGTTGGCGAGGGCGACCGAGTGAACATCTATCTGCCGATGATCCCCGAAGCCGCTATCGCCATGCTCGCGTGCACGCGCATTGGAGCCGTACACAGCGTGGTGTTCGGGGGGTTCTCCTCACAGGCGCTCGCCGACCGAATCAACGATGCATCCGCCAAAGTGTTGGTGACTGCCGACGGTGGCTGGCGGCGCGGTGAAGTCTTTCCGCTGAAGTCACAGGCAGATGTCGCGCTCGAGCAAACACCGACGATCGAGCACGTGGTGG
>JBDKEO010000022.1:0-2922 GCA_039795205.1 Actinomycetota bacterium | reverse complement strand
TTGAAGTTGTTCGCCTGCGCAGAACCTTCGTCTTCCAGCGCCTGCTCGAGAGTCACATCGAGCGAGTTGTTCAACATGCGCTTCGTCTGAGCGAGTGCAATCGGTGGTCCGGCAGCGAGTCGCTTCGCCCAATCATCGACGAATCGATCCACGTCGCCATCGGGCAGCACGCGGTTGATGAGACCCATCTCTCCTGCCTCTTTCGCGGAGATGATGTCGGCGAAGAACGCCAGTTCCTTGGCTCGATGCATGCCGACGAGGCGCGGCAACACCCACGTGCCACCAAAGTCGACGGAGAGCCCACGCTTGCTGAAGATCTCCGCGAAACGAGCGTTGTCGCTCGCCACCACCAGATCACAGATGAGCGCCATGTTGCAGCCCGCACCCACGGCCACTCCCCGCACCTTGGCGATCGTCGGCTGCGGCATGCGCTGCAGCGTCAGGCAGACGTCGTTGATCATGCGCATTCGCGCGAGTGGGCTCGTCGGTCCCTGGTCACCGCGGCTGGAGAGGTCGGCGCCGCTGCAGAATTCGCCACCTGCTCCGGTGAGCACCATGACCCGATCGTCAGGGTTCGCCGCCACCTCACGGAAGGTGTCGAGCAATTCGCGCCACATCACGTCGTTGGCGGCGTTCTTCTTTGCCGGCCGATTCATCGTCACCGTGACGACACCATCCTGACGAGAGACCAGCAAGGTTTCCATCAACGAGACAATACTGAAGGGATGGGATTCAACCCAATGCGCAAACGTGTCAAGCGCCCGAGCGACATCCTGATGGTGGGATCAGCCATGTTGATCATTGCCGCGATCGTGGCGTGGGCGTTCTTCGGGTGAGCATGTGGCACGGCCTCTACGGGCCAGTCGAAGTTCGTCGCGTGCAGCCGTACGAGGCGCGCAAACAATATGTGTGTCCCGGCTGTAACCGAGACATTCCAGTGGGGATGGGTCACAACGTGTGCGTGCCGCGCGATGCCCCCGACCTGCGGCGCCACTGGCACTACGCATGTTGGGAACGCGAAGCAGCAAACGGCTAAGCAGCGAAGTTCAGAACGCGTCCTCCAAGACCTCGATGTGAGTACCGAGCACGCTCGCCGCATCGAACCGAACTTGTCTGACTCGAAACCCCTCCAACACTTCACCGTGTGACTCGAGCAAGTCCTGCGTGGCCCGCCGCACCCGCAGTTGCTTCGCTGGAGATATCGACTCCAACGGATCACCAAAATCACTGGAGCGTCGCGCCTTCACCTCCACCACGGCAAGCACACCATCACGAAACGCGACAACGTCGAGTTCGCCGCGCTTGGAGCGAAAGTTGCGAGCCACGATGCGCCAACCACGTCGCTGATAGTGAGTGGCGACGAGGTCTTCACCCCATCGCCCACGGGCTTGCCTTAGAGATCCACCTTGGGAAGTTCTTCGACGTTGAGATCCTTGAAGCTGAGCACCCTCACTTTGGGGACGAATCGGCTCTTTCGGTACATGTCCCACACCCATGCGTCGCTCAATTCCACCTCGAGGATCGGGCGTGGGCCCTCACTCAACACGCGAACGTCCACGTTGTTGGCGAGATAGAAACGCCGGTCGGTTTCGACGGCATAACGAAACATGCCGACGACGTCCTGATACTCCTGCGCGAGCTGCATCTCGCGCTCGGCTTCGAAGTTGTCGAGGTCGTCGGTGTTCAAAGTGTGCGGCGACCCGTGCGAACTACTGGTCTTCGCGCTTCTCGCGCACCTTGGCCGACTTGCCCTTACGGTCGCGGAGGTAGTTCAACTTGGCTCGGCGCACGTCGCCTCGACGCACCACCTCGAGCTTGGCCACGGCAGGGCTGTGGAACGGGAACGTGCGCTCGACACCCACGCCGTAGGACAGCTTGCGGACGGTGTAGCTCTCGCCAATTCCCGAACCTGCAATAGCCACCACGTTGCCCTGGAAAATCTGCACGCGCTCCTTGCCACCTTCGACCACTCGTACGTGCACCTTCACCTCGTCGCCGGGGCGAACTTGGGGGAGGTCGTTGCGCTTGTTCTGGCTGTCAACGATGTCGGTGGTCTTCATGAGCGATCCTTTGAAAATGCGGCCTATCAGCCGCCGAAACTGAACGATGAAGGATACGGGACGGCGGGGAACTCTTCCAACAGGCGGATTTCCTCGTCGGTGAGCGGCCCCCGGTGGGTCAGCAGGTCGGGCCGACGGGCGATCGTGCGGTGGAGCGCCTGTGCCCGCCGCCAACGCTCGATCTTGCCGTGATCGCCTAAACGCAGCACCTCAGGCACACTCCAGCCGCGGTACGTAGCTGGTCTCGTGAACTGTGGCTCTTCCAACATTCCCGACTCGCCGAAGCTCTCCGTGATCGATGAGGTGTCGTTGCCCATCACGCCCGGAAGCAACCGGGTCACGGCTTCGATGATCAGGCACGCACCTACTTCCCCGCCAGCAAGCACTACGTCGCCGATCGAGACTTCGTGATCGACAAGGTGCTCGACCACGCGGTGATCCACACCCTCGTAGCGACCGCACAACAGGCTGAAGCCATCCAGTTTGCTCAGTTGATGAGCCATCTCCTGGTCGAACTTGCGGCCGCCGGGTGACAGCAACAACAGCGGTCGAGGTGCCGCAGCGCGCTCGAACGACTGGAAAATCGGGTCGGCCATCATCACCATTCCCGCGCCACCACCGAAGGGCGAGTCATCGACGGTGTGATGCACGTCGGTGGTGTGCTCGCGGAGGTCGTGACAACGCAGGTCGACGATCCGTTGCTGACGGGCGCGGCCGAGCAGGCTCTCGCTGCAGAAGTCATCCACGAGCCGTGGGAACAATGAGAAGACGTCAATCCGCATCGTCGAACAACCCTTCCGGCGCGTCGATCACCACTCGCCCCGGCTCACGCGACACGATGAACACGGTGGGTACGAGCGCG
>JBDKEO010000021.1:0-2719 GCA_039795205.1 Actinomycetota bacterium | reverse complement strand
ACGAACCCCATCGTGAGTGCGAACAGGGGGCGATCCGCATGGAGAACGCGCACACCTTCCTTCAACGACTCGACGAACGACTCATGATTCGTCTCTACGCGTCCGTGTTCATCGTCCACCCTCATCACGAGCACGGCGATCGCCGCAACGACGAACATCACGGCCGTCGCGCCGAGGGCAGTCACCGCGCCCGTACTTGCGATCAAGCTCGCACCTATTGCAGGCCCGAGCATCCAGCCCACGGCAAAAACTCCTTCGTGACGACCATTGGCCGTGTCTGGTCCAATGTCGGAGGCGGCAGCAGCGTTTGTGATCAACGCCTTACGCGCCGTGTATCCCGCCGGGTCGAAAACCGCTCCAAGCACTGCGATGACGACGATCCATGGATATGTGAGTTCACCAACTTGGTCGACTACCACGAACAGCAACACCGACAGCGCGGACATCACGTCAGAGAAGATCGAAACTGCCCGCCGACCCACTCGGTCGATGAATCCTCCGATGATCGGTGACACGATCACACCCGGGATGGCCGACAGCGCGGCAAGTAAGCCGGCCTTGCCAGCAGAGCCCGTGGTCTCCAGCACCAGCCACGGCAAGGTGATCATCACCACACCGTTTGCAGTGCCCGATGCCAGGTTCGCAGTTTCCAGCAACGGAAACGCGAGCCGACTTTTCACCTGCTCGACGCTAATCGGTGCGCAATATCGGTTACTTGTTCGTGGGAGTCACTACTGCCGAGCGATCAGACTCTGGACCCGTGCCCACTGCATTGATCGCAGTGACGGTGACTTGGTAACTGGTCCCTGCACGCAGCCCGGAGATCTGCACCGCCGTCGTCGAGCCAGATACGGTCACCTGCTTGACGATCCTGTTCGACTGATATACACGTACGACCTGCTGCGTGAGCGGTGATCCACCATCGTCGGGCAACGACCAAGCCGCAGAAATCGCTCGACGCTGCGCCAGCACCGACGGTGCATTCGGCTTGTCTGGCGCAGTAGCAACAGGCGTCGACGAACCGGTCGAGACGAATGCGAGAAGATTCGGTGAACCCGTCCCTGGCGATGTCACGACGTCCGCGGTCGCTGCCGCCGTGATCGCCGAGGCGACCTGTGAAGGCGACTGTGCTCCCTTGATGGCAAGTGTCACCGCAGCGACACCGGCTACGTGGGGTGAGGCCATCGAGGTACCCGACAACACCGCTGTAGCGGTGGTCGAGGTGTACCAGGCAGACGTGATGCTCGACCCAGGCGCAAAGACATCCACACACGATCCAAAGTTGGAGTACGAAGCGCGCGAGTCGGTCGACGTTGTGGCGCCGACAGTGATGGCGTTGGCCACACGTGCGGGCGAGTAGTTGCACGCATCGGCGCCACTGTTACCAGCTGCCACGACGACGGTCACGCCACGGCTGATGAGGTTGTTGACCGCTGCATCGAGCGACGTGCTCGCACCACCACCAAGGCTCATGTTGGCAACGGCCAATGTGCCCGCGACATGTTGTCCGGCGACCCAATCCAAACCTGCAATCACTCCGGAGATCGTCCCTGATCCACCGCAATCGAGCACGCGAACCGGCACGATCGTCGTCTGCTTGGCAACGCCATAGGTGGTACCGCCCACGGTGCCGGCCACGTGAGTGCCGTGACCATTGCAGTCGCCCCAGCCATTGCCGCCACTGATGGCGTCGAACCCACTCACGACACGGCTACCAAAGTCGGCATGTCCGCCAAGCACTCCCGTGTCGATGATGTAGGACCTGGTTCCCGACGCTGCAGTTGGCGCGCTGTACGCACCGTCCAGGGGCAGAGCACGCTGGTTGATGCGATCGAGACCCCAGGTGGCGTTCAATTGCTGAACCGGGTCAGAGGGAGTGAGCGCTACGTTCGTGTCGGGTTCGATCGAAAGCACGTTCGGGTTTTTTGCGACCGATGCAAGAGCCTTCTTCGGAATGGTCATCACCGCGCCGGAGAACACCTTCGAGAACGTGCGGTTCAGCTTGCCCTTTGCACCGCGCGCAAGTGACCCACCTGCAGCAGTTGGGTCGACGCTCGACTTGAAGCGCACGATGTAGCGAACCTTCTCGCCTTCTACTTCGTCCTCGTCAGCGTTCTTGCTCTTGCCATTGGCATTCGACTTGCCTTTGGCGTTCGGCTTGTCGTTCGCGTTCGCAGCATTCGACTTGCCGTTGTTCGACTTTCCTGCGTTCGCACCGTTGGCATTTTCTGCTGAGTTCGCATTTCCCGCATTGCCGTTGTTCGAACTATTCCCGCCAGCGTTCGAGTTGCCCGAGTTCCCACCCGCGTTCGAATTACCCGAGTTCCCACCCGCGTTCGAATTACCCGAGTTCCCGCCCGCGTTCGAGTTGCCCGAGTTGCCGTTGTTGGACGTGGTCGATGCAGACGTGTCGGTGGTGGTCGTATTGGTGCTCGAGTTACCCCCGGCATTCGAATTCGAGCTGTTCCCGCCTGCATTCGAGTTGCCCGAGTTACCTCGAGCAGCCACCGTCGTCGAGGTTGGTTTGCCCTTGTCGTCGTTCTTCGCGCTGGCTGGGGCAACAACACCAAGTAGGAGGGCAAGTGTCAACGAAACAAATTTCACCATTCGCGGCATTTGGTCACCTCACCATGAAATTCACATTTGGAATTTCAGTCCCAAAACTACCACCGCCGTTGAGGGAACTCTCTTTAGAGCACGCCGTCGGGAACGACTCCAT
>JBDKEO010000048.1:0-6206 GCA_039795205.1 Actinomycetota bacterium | reverse complement strand
GTCGCGACTGATTCGCGAAGGTCACGACGTGGTGAACTTCGCCATCGTCGCCGCCGGCGAGAACGCCGCGAGCCCGCACCATCATCCTTCCGATCGCGTGATCAAGAAGGGCGAGATCGTGTTGTGCGACTTCGGCGGCACGATGAATGGCTACTGCAGTGACATCACTCGCTGTGTGTTCACGGGTGAACCGACTGCGGAGGTACGTGACGCATATGCCGTGTTGCAGCGCGCCCAACAGGCCGGCGTGGATGCCGGACGTGTAGGTGGAACGTGCGAGAGCGTGGACGCCGCGGCTCGTCGGATCATCGACGAAGCAGGCTTCGGCGAGTACTTCGTGCACCGCACCGGTCACGGCATCGGCATGGAAGCGCACGAAGAGCCCTACATGGTGAACGGCAATCGCACGCCGATCGTCGCTGGACATGCTTTCAGCGTCGAGCCGGGCATCTACATCCCGGGCAAGTGGGGCATGCGCCTCGAAGACATCGTGGTGGCCACCGCCAACGGGCCTGATTCGATGAATCGGGCGAACCACGATCTCGTCTCTGTGAACGTCTGAGCGCGATCCTTCAATGATTCGCCTCGACGCTGCCACAGTCATGCACCAGTGGGCGGTGGGAGGCTTGCTCTTCTTGTGGTTCACCACACGTCGTGGTGTGGCTGGACCCGGCTACTCGATGTTGTTGCGGATCGTCTACGCCGTGTTCGCGCTTGTCGCAGTTGCGCTCGGCATCCGTTACGGCGTCGTTCCCGTGCGCGAGGTGTCGGCAGCGCTGGTTGCGATCGCGTGCATCGCCACCGTGCGCACCAAGAACTCACGGCTCGATCTCATCGCGCCGCTCGTCGGTGTGCCGGGTTTGATCGCCGGTGCACTGGTCGCCGCCGATGGTGGAGCCGACACTGCGGTGTCGCTTCTGCGCATCTTCGTGTCCGCCGCATTCCTTGGCGCAGTGAGTGACGCCATGTTGCTCGGTCACTGGTACCTCGTGCAGCCGGGCATGCCGCGCAAGTTGCTGAACGAAATGGTGACGGCGGTGTTGTGGTTGTGGCCGATCGAGGCAATCGCACTGTTGCTGCCGACCGGCATGGTGAGCGTGTTGAACGGCACCATCGACGATGGTTGGGACGGCGTGCTCGGCTGGTTCTGGCTTGCCTCGACCGTGCTCACCGGAGTGCTGACCGTGGTGACGAGGGCGGCGCTGAAAGAGCGCTCGTATTCTGCCGTGATGGCCGCCACCGGCTTGATGTATCTGGCGATCCTCACCGCGTTCTGCCAGGACATCGTGGCCCGCGCTCTGCTCGCGGGCTGACGTGAATCGTTAGTGTCGTGCGCGATGACGCGCTCATTCTTAGGGATCGACAACGTTCGTCGTGAGGAGCAAGCAGGCACGTGGTCGCTCACCGTGTCGCCTCGGTTGGCGACGTCGTCAAAGTTCCTCTTCGGAGGCGCCGCACTCGCAGGCGCAGTGACGGCGATGGAAGAGTTGAGCGGACGTCAACTGGTGTGGGCGACTGCCCAATATCTCGACTATGCGCTGCTCGATCAGGTGGTCGAGTTCGATGCGACGTTGGAAGTGGTCGGTAACCAGATCACCCAAGCGAAGGTGTTCGGGAGGGTGGGTAATCGAGACATCATCACGGTCACCGGTGCGCTTGGTGCACGAGACTTCGCCCATCATCACCAGTTCGAACGGGCGCCGAGCGTTCCTGGTCCGGAAGAACTGCCACGTTCGGCATGGCGACCGCAGGTATCGGACACCATTCACGAGAAACTCGATCAGCGCTACGTCATCGGTCGTGGATTCGACGAACGGGATGGCACCGTCTCGGATGGTCGCACCGTGATGTGGGCGCGCATTCCCGACGTGATCGATGGCGTGGATGCAGCGACGCTCGCGGTGCTCGGAGACTTCGTGCCGCTCGGTGTCGGTCAGTCGCTTGGTGTTCTCGGCGGCGGGAACAGTCTGGATAACACGTTGCGTGTGGTGCAGTTGGTCTCGACTGAGTGGGTGCTGATCGACATGCAGATCCACGCGGTGGAACGAGGCTTTGGTCACGGCTCACTGAAGATGTTCGCCGAAGATGGCACCTTGATCGCCGTCGCCAGCCAAACTTGCATCGCCCGACTCTGGAAGGACAGGAAATGATCAGACGTAATGGCATGACGGTTCCACTGCCCGGTCACCTCTCGGATCAGCGCGAATGGTTGAGTGAGCTGGCAGATCTCGGGTACAGCGACATTTGGTCGGCAGAAACCGACGGTGCGGATGCGTTCACGCCACTGGCGTTGGCCGCTGCATGGGAGCCCCGACTTCGGCTCGGCACGGCGATCGTTCCCGCCTACACACGTACGGCTCCGCTGATCGCCCAGAGCGTGGCCGCTTTGGCAGATGCTGCGCCGGGAAGATTCGCGATCGGGATCGGTTCGTCGAGCAACGTGATCGTGGAGAAGTGGAACGGTGTCCCGTTCGTCGAGCCCTACAAGCGCGTGCGCGACGTGGTGCGCTTCCTGCACGACGCCTTCACTTATGAGAAGGTCGCGAAGTCGTACGACACATTCAAGGTGGACGGTTTCCGCTTGAGCATTCGGCCCACGGTGAAGCCGACGATCCTCGTTGCTGCCCTACGCGAGGGCATGCTCAAGCTTGGCGCCCGCGAGGCCGACGGCGTGATCATCAACTGGTTGTCACCCGACGACGTAAAGAAAGTGGTGGGTGTGGTGCGCGAAGCGGCCGGTGGCGAGGAACGAGAAGTAGTGGCGCGTATTTTCGTCTGCCCGAGTGAGAACGCCGAAGTGGTGCGAGCGGGTGCGCGCTTCGCCATCGCCGCGTACATGAACGTGCCGGTGTACGCCGAGTTCCACCGCTGGATGGGACGTGGTCATCTGATGCAGGGGATGTGGGACGCGTGGCAGGCGGGGGATCGCAAAGGTGCGCTCGCAGCGATTCCAGACGAGGTGGTGGACGACCTGGTGGTGCACGGCTCGCCGAAGCAGTGCCGGGAGCGGATCGATCAGTACTTCGCCAACGGCGTGACGACGTCGTCGTTGGCGGTTCTACCTCTCGACCCCGAACTCGACTTTCGCAACGCGCTCAAGGAACTTTCGCCAAGCGCGTCCTGAATTCCCTGCACGCGCGACGACCACTCGCCGCTGCAAGAAACGACCGTGCCGCGAGCAGTGCGCAAGTGTCGCGCCACGAGGAGCACCTCGTCGATCGCCGAAGTGGGCACCGGTGCTCCGATCTCACGCGGAGGCTCGGGGTGAAAGAGCGTGTCGATGACGAGTGACGGTGCCGTGGACATGGCTGCCGGACTGAACAATTCACCGTCGCGGCGAGTTTCGACCAGCACGCCGTGATCGATCGTGTGAACCGCATCGCCGATGCGCACCTCGAGCACGCCTGCTCTGCGCAGATCGTCGGCGAGCTCCTGGCGGGTGAAGCACTGGACGAAGGCTTGGAGCCGATCGCGGGTGAGTGCGGCCTCCTCGTACCGCTGCTCCTCGGCGAGTTCGTTCATTCGTTGGTCGATCAGCACGGCGATCGACCCTGGTGAAGTGGCGAGGGCCTCGAGCACCCAGTCGACCGTTACCGCGTCGGCTGCGTCGTGTTGGCGATCGAAACGGGGCAACACCGACTCGATCGCTTCGGCGGTGGTTGCTGCGAGTGAGCGACTCGTGATCGGTCCGAGGTGGATACCTTCGGTGACTTTGCGTGCATTGACGAACTTCAACTTCGTGGATTCGCTGCCGATCGACGACTCCTTGGTCACGCGCAGGTAGCGGTACTTCTCGCTGCGAGTGCCGGCTCGGTTGTATTGCGGCAAGAGGCGCGCGATCAGTCTTGCTTCGTAGATGGCGGCCGTCATGGTGTCGGGCGTGACGATGTGGGCGATCGATGTGGTTTGCCTGAGCATTGCGCCGACCTTGCGTCGTGTTTCGCCCGTGCTGAAGTAGCTGCGTACTCGTTGCCGCAAGTTGGTGGCCTTGCCGACATAGAGCACCGTCGAGTTCTCGCCGAGGAAGAGATACACGCCGGGTAGGCGTGGGATGTCTTCGGTAAGTCGGAGCTTGGAGCCCTGCGGGTGTTGGTCGAGTTTGGTGAGCGACGTGAGGTCGTCGAGACCGACTACGCCGTAACCAGACGAGCGCTCTATCAGAACGTGCAACAAGTCGGCGGTGGCGAGTGCGTCATCGAGTGCGCGGTGACTCGGTTGATGAGGGAGTCGCAGCCATTTGGCAAGGGTGGCGAGTTTGCAGTCGGGCACACTGCCACGCAAGACACGACGAGCAAGCGCGACGGTATCGAGCACTCTGTTGGAGAGCGGTTCGCGGTCGTTACGCAGGAGTGCGGCGTTCACGAAACCCACGTCGAAGCGCGCGTTGTGGGCGACGATCACGGAATCGCCGATGAACTCGAGCAAAGTGGGGAGAATTTCGCCGACGCTTGGCGCTGCCATCACCATCGACTGGGTGATGCCGGTGAGCACCGTGATCGCCGGAGGAATTTCACACTCGGGATTGACGAACGTCTTGAACGTGCCGATGCACTCACCGCCGCGGAACTTCGCTGCGCCAATTTCCGTGATGCGGTCGTGCTCGGCCGAGGCACCGGTGGTTTCCAAGTCGAGCACACAGAACGTGACGAGCGGCAGCGGCGTGCCGGGGTCGTCGAGCGACAGTTGGTGGGCGTCAGGAAAAGTACTGATGGTCAGGTATTTGAGCACACGGGTGTGCTCAGGCCGGAGCCACCGTGGCGGAGAACTTGCCCATGAGATACGGACCACTGGCCACGGGCGCATGTCGTGGGCCGTCGCCGACACACGTGGGGAGACACTCGATCAGCGCGTCCCAATTGGGTTGATGGAAATACGCGATGCTCTGACGTCGCGTACCCGCGTCGTGCAGATGTTGCGGGTTGTTCACGCGATGCATGGTGCTACGCCACCGATCGTTCGTCCAGCGCTGCACGAGATCGCCGATGTTGATGATGAACGCTCCGTCGTGCGGCACCACCTCGTGCCACTCGCCATCGAGGCCGAGGATCTCGAGACCGCGTGAGTCGCCTTGTGGCCACAACACGGTGAGCGATCCGTAGTCGCTGTGCGCGCCAGCACGCAATTGATCCGTGACGGGACGTGCATCCTGCGGCGGATAGTTGAGTGCGCGCATCGCCGAGATGGGATGAGTGAGGAACGGGTCAAAGTAATCGCTTGGCAGGTCGAGGGCGACTGCGAACATCGCCATGATTCGCGCAGAGAGTCGTTCCATTTCTCGGTAATAAGCCGACCATGCCGCACGAAAGCCACTCGGTCGACGTGGCCACGGCGTTGGTACGTGGCAGAAGTCGAGTGCGACTGGATCGGTGAGTGCTGGATCGCGCTCAAGCGGCCCCGCATTAAAGGTCTCCTTCAAATCTGGTGGTGTCGCATCGCCGCGTGACTTCGCGAGTGTCTCCGCAGTGACACCCATGTACCCATACGGATAGCCCGCACGTGGCACTCCTGATTCGAGCTTCTGTTCCGCAGGCAAGTCGAAGAACTCGTGCATCGTCGACCACATCGTGCGCATCGTGTGTTCATCGACGCCATGTCCGACCAAGGTGATGAAGCCCGTGCTTCGACAAATCTCGTCCACTTCGGCAGCGATTCTCTTGCGGGATTCGGTGGTGCCCGATTCGAAGTCGGCGAGATCGATGATTGGGGCCGCTCGGTCGGGCATCGCCCAAGGCTAAGGGAGTAGCGTCACACGGCAATGACGCGCGACAAGGTGTACACCCGAGCAGGTGACGACGGCACAACCGGGTTGTTCTACGGCGGTCGGGTGGCCAAGGACAGTGCGTTGCCACGGGCCTATGGCGCGGTCGACGAGGCGCAGGCGATCCTCGGCCTCGCGCGGGCGGAGGCTGGTAGCGGTACCGAACTCGACGACATGCTCGTGCACATCTGTCGTGACCTGTGGGTGCTGATGGCGGAGTTGGCGACGCTGCCGGAAAACCGCCACAAGTTGGTGGACGACAAGACCCGTGTGACGGCCGAGATGGTGGAGAAGTTGGAGCACATGATCGACTCGCTCGATGAGCGGTTCGAGCCTCCTACCGACTTCGTGGTTCCTGGTCAGAACAAGGTGAGTGCGCTGCTCGACGTCGGCCGCACGGTCGCGCGGCGCGCGGAGCGTCATTCACTCGCTGCTGCACCGCCTCCGT
>JBDKEO010000013.1:0-22384 GCA_039795205.1 Actinomycetota bacterium | reverse complement strand
CGAACAACCGACTCACCGAGTACTCCTCGGCATAGCCGTAGCCACCGTGAATCTGCATTGCCTCGCGTGTAACCCACTCGGCTGCTTTGCACACGTAGGCCTTCACCATGCTCGCTTCCATCGCGCCTTCGCCCTTGCCCATCAACTTTGCGACCGCGTAACTGAACTGACGTGATGCTTGAACTACCGCGGCCATTCGCCCGAGCTTGGCGCGAGTGAGTTGATAGTCGACGATGTCGTGTCCGAACACTTTGCGGTTCTTTGCATAATCGAGAGCCGCTTCGTACGCCGCCTGCATTACGCCGACTGCTCGTGCGGCGGTTTGGAGTCGGCCGTTCTCGAAGCCCTCCATCTGAAAGTAGAAGCCCTTACCGAGGCCAGACTCTTCGCCGATCAAGTGATCGGCAGGAACCCACCAGTTCTCGATCGCAATCTCATAGGAATGCATCCCGCGGTATCCAATGGTGTCGATCGGACGACCTTCCATGCGTCCGCCACCCGGTTGCGTGAAGACGAACCCGTGGGCATCGCCAAGCGGCTTGGGAACGATGAAGACGCTGAGGCCTTTGTGAGCCTTCGAGCGATCTGGGTCGGTGCGGGCGAGCAACATCAACACGTTGGCGCGCGCGCCGAACGTGCACCATGTCTTCACTCCGTTGATCACCCAACCGTCCGCGCCTTCTGGCGAGGTGCCGCGAGTGGCGGTGGTCTTGAGGCTGGCCACGTCACTGCCATAGTCAGGCTCGGTGACGGCAACCGCCGCCATCACCTCTGTCGTGGCGAGTTTCGGTAACCAATGGTGCTTCTGTGCCTCCGTGCCGCCACGCACGAGGGCGCGGGTGAGGATCTCCGGTCGGGTGATCAGCGAGCCACCGATTCCGAGCGACGCTCGGGAGAGTTCCTCCGTCGCGATGCAACTGGCCATGTATTCGCCATCGCCACCTTCGCTGAATCCGCCGTACTCGCTGGGTACGGACAAGCCGAATGCGCCGATCTCGGCAAGACCGGAGATGATCTCCTCCGGCACATCGGCGTTGTGACGGTGTACGTGCTCGGCGCGTGGCGCAATTTCCTTGATCGCAAAACTGCGGAAAGTGTCCTGCACCATCTCGTATTCGTCGTCGAGGTGACGCGGTCCGGGAACTTCAGCCAGACCGGCCAGTACTTCGGGGTCGCGCCACTGAGCGAGGAACGAAGCGTTTGCCGAGAGCGCCGTGGAATCCACACCCCACATCGACTCACGGCCCAACAGGCGAGTGGCGACTTCGTGCGCCATGTCGGCGACGAACGCGCACGTCAATCGAGCTTCGTCGTTGCCTTTTGCGCCGTAGTCGAGCATCGAGCGAGCGGTATGCAATGCGGCAGATGCGTGCGCGATGTCGTAGGCGAGCACTTGTTGTGTGTCTGGACCACCGAGCGCGGCGAGGTTGCGCGTCGCCTTGCCGACGACGTTGGAAACGACTTCGATGACTCCCGCTGCTGCGGTGAGATCTGGCGTGGGCGACATGGAGCAAACGCTAGTGATCATGGGTTTGCGATGCCCTATCCACGTTGGGATTGGCGACCTACGATGAAACGGTGGCGGGAACGAGCGGCTTACGATCGGCGCTGACTACTCTCAAGTGGTTGATTTTCGGCTTGGTCGTCTACTTCTTCGTGATTCCGTTGATCCCGGGTTTCCGGCGGGCCATCACCGAGCTGTCGCTCGTCGACCCGGTCCTCCTCACGATTGGACTCGGACTCCAGATGCTCGCATTGTTCAGTTACTCGTTGCTCACCCACGCCGCACTCGGCGAGCACCACATTTCGATCTGGCGACTGTTCCGCATTCAGCTCAGCACCAAGTCGGTCGGCAACATCCTGCCCGGGGGCAGTGCCGCATCGAGCGCCCTTGGCTACCGCCTGCTGCGGTTGTCGGGAGTGCAGGGCCCCGATGCTGGGTTTGCCCTTGCGACCGCTGGATTGGGTTCTGCGGTGGTGCTCAACCTGATCCTGTGGGTTGGGCTCATCGCGTCCATTCCTGGGCGAGGAGTGAATGCTGCGTATGGAACCGCTGCAATCATCGGCGTGATCGTGATGGTGGTTGCCGCAGCGTTGATCTTCGGCATCATCGACGGGCAAGGTCGTGCCGAGCGCGCCTTGCGGTGGATCGCCTCGCGCTTGCGCTTCAACGAGGATCGTGCGGCGTCGGTGTTGACGCATTTGGGAACTCGTTTGCAGGGACTCGCCACTGAACCACGACTGCTCGTGCGCGTACTCGTGTGGGCTGCGGTCAATTGGTTGCTCGACGCAGCCTCGTTGTGGGTGTTCCTTCGTGCGTTCGGCGCCTCGATGGCGCCAGATGCGTTGATCGTCGCATTTGGACTGGCCAACATCATGGCGGTCGTGCCGATCACCCCGGGAGGTCTCGGCATCGTGGAGTCCGTGTACATCCCCACATTGGTCGGATTTGGCGCAACACGTGGTGAGGCGACGCTCGGCGTGTTGTCATATCGCATTTCGCAGTTCTGGATTCCGATCTTGATCGGCGCCGTTGCGTACCTGTCACTGCGCGTCGGGCCATTCGCCATCGAACGTCGCGCCAAGTTGCAGCCATGGCGTCGAGTCGCGTTGGATGCTGCCGAGCATCCGGCGAGCAGGATCGACTTCCTCGAGCACTATGCACCACGTGACCGCACGGGCCAGTTCCCGATGCCCGACTTCCGCGGTGTCTACGCATTGGATCAAGAGATCGACGACGAGCCAGACGACTCGACGGAGCGGTCAAAGCAGGGCAGCGACTAGCGTCTTGACCAATGACCGTGCACGAACGCCCATTTGGTAGGTGCCTCGAAGACTTCGTCGTTGGAGACGTGTACCGACATTGGCCGGGCAAGACGATCACGGAGGCGGATGACCATCTGTTCTGCATGATCACCATGAATCACCACCCGCTGCACACCAATGACTGGTTCGCATCGAAGAGCGTGCAGGGGCGCAACGTCGTGGTGGGCAACTTGGTGTACTCGTTGGTGCTGGGCATGAGCGTTCCCGATGTGAGTGGCGCAGCGATCGCCAACCTCGAGGTGGAGACTCTGCAGCACAAACACCCGACTTTCCATGGCGACACCATCCATGCAGAGACGCGCGTGCTCGAGGTGCAGGAGTCGAAGTCGAAGCCGGACCGCGGTGTGGTGACGGTGGAGACGAAGGGCTTCAACCAGGACGGAAAGGAAGTGTGTTACTTCCGTCGCCGGGTGATGGTGTGGAAGCGGGATGCTCTGCCGACGCGTGAGCGTCCGTACGACGGTCAAGACGTCTGGGGCAGCTAGAAGGAATCGTCGACCCCGTTCTGGAATGGGGTGCACATCGTTTGCGCGATCTACCGTGGCGCCGAACTCGTGACCGTTGGCACGTGCTGGTCAGTGAAGTGATGTTGCAGCAAACGCAGGTGCATCGTGTGCTGCCGAAGTTCGAAAAGTTCATCGAGTCGTTTCCCACTCCTCGCGCATGTGCCGAGGCACCCCTTGGTGATCTCCTTGCACTGTGGCAGGGGCTCGGCTATCCGCGCCGGTGTCGCAATCTGCACGATGCAGCCAAGGTGGTGGTGCGCGAACACGGCGGCAAGGTTCCTGGCGAACTGGATTCGCTACTCGAACTACCCGGCGTAGGCGGGTACACGGCGCGGGCAGTGTTGGCCTTTGCCGACTCCCGTGACGTTGCGGTCGTGGATACGAACATTGCGCGAGTACTCAGCCGAGTGGTCAACGAGCCATTGGGCAAAGCGCGAGTCCAAAGTCTCGCGGATGGCTTGGTGCCACAGGGGTTCGCATGGGAATGGAATCAAATTCTGATGGATTTGGGTGCAACGGTGTGCATGGCTCGTGCGCCGAAGTGTGTCGAGTGTCCGATTTCGACACTCTGCAGATGGAATGCGCAAGGTGGTGATGATCCAGCACCGGCGTCGGCGATGACGAGCAAACCTCAAGCCCGATTTGAGGGGTCGGATCGGCAGGCGAGGGGGAAGTTGATGAAGGCGCTCGTCGAGTCTGCAGTCAAGACTTCTGATGCGGCGACGGTGATGGGACTAGATGGTCAGCCTGTGCGTGCCGAGAAACTGGTGAACGACCTGATAACCGAGGGTCTCGTTGCCCTGACGAACGACTACCTCATGTTGCCGTGAATCAGGATGGCGTTCAAGTGTTCAGCGTTTGACGAACTCGAGCACGGCGCGTGCCACATCGTCAGGTCGCTCTAGTTGGATGAAGTGACCTGCATCGGGGATCTCCACCACGCGGGCATTTTCTGGCGCATGTGCAGCCGCGTCGCGCGCCACCTCGATACCGATGCAACCGTCGTTCGAACCATGGAGGTAGAGCACTGGTTGCGGAGGTGTGTCACGTCCCACCAGTTCTTGTAGTTCCTGATTTGCAGGATTTCGGTATCCATTGCCAAGCGTGGCGCGGTAGTAGCCGAGTGCGGCTTGCAGGTTGGCCGGATCGGCCAGACAATCCTTCGCGTTGCGAGCATCGAGCGAAGAGTCGAATCCAGGCGACCACGACTTCCAGATCATGTCGATGAATGCGAGGTCGTTGGCGGGTACGACGAGATCGGCGAGCGGATGCTGAAAGTAGAACATGTACCAACTGCGTCGAATCTGCTCGAGGTTGCCAATGAATGCGCGTGCCATCGATCCCCAAGGAGGCACCGACATGCCGACCACCTTCGACCAGCGCGAGGGATCGATGATCGCTGCCGCGTATGCGCCGGTCGCGCCCCAGTCGTGACCAATGATGACCGCCTCATGATCGCCGCCGAGTGCTTCGTGCAGCGCATTGGCATCCAATCCCAGTTCGCAGGTTTGGTATGCGCCGTCCGCGGGAATCGCCGTTGGTGCGTATCCACGCATGAACGGTGCGACTGCATGGAAGCCGGCTTCGGCAAGTCGCGGAAGCAAATGTCGCCACGAGTGCGCAGAGTCGGGGAAACCATGCAAACAGAGTGCGAGAGGACCGCTGCCGCATTGCAGTGTCGCGAACTCGAGGCGATCGGTACTCACCATCTTCTGCTCGATGTGCACGGACACGGAGAAACAGTACCCGAGTAGCATTCGTGCAGTGTCGAGCAGCAACGAGACCGATCCGCGTCACTTTCGGACGGTGATGGGTCACCTTCCCACCGGAGTGGTGATCGTGGCAGGACGTTCTTCATCCGGAGAGCTTGCTGGTGTGACTATCGGATCGTTCGTCTCGGTCTCGCTCGAACCGCCTCTTGCGGGTTTCTTCATTTCATCGGGATCTCCGTCATGGAAGAAGATCGCGGAAACGGGTCGCTTTTGCGCGAGTGTGTTGGGGGTGGATCAAGAAGAGTGGTGTTGGCGCTTCGCTCGGGAGAGTGAGTCGCGATTCGAGGGTGTGCCGCACACGCTCGGAGTAAATGGTTCGCCGCGAATCACTGGCTCGGTCGCATGGATCGAGTGCGATGTCGAACAGGTGACTCGTGCCGGCGACCACGACTTCGTCCTCGGCAAGGTCACGACCCTCGAAGCCGCAACGACAAGCGCGGGAGCGATGACGTTCTATCGCGGGGCAATCGGAGGCACCGCCCGTTGAGCGACATCGCCTGGGTGTGCGCGGCAATCGTGGGTGCCGTGTTCGTCTGGGCAGGTGCGACGAAGCTGCAGGCACGCGCAGCGTGGGCCGCTCAGGCACGTGACATGGGTGCGCCTCGTTGGTCCACGGAGATCGTTCCATTCGTGGAGTTGGTGGTTGGAGCGATGCTCATCTTGGGGTGGTGGCCACAGGTCACCGCGGTGGCAGGAATGGCGATGCTCGTCGCCTTCACAGGTCTGATCGTGATGAACCTCGTGCGCGGTCATCGTCCTGCGTGTGCATGCTTCGGGGTGCGGTCAGCACGACCCATCTCGTGGCTGTTCGTCGTCCGCAACGTCGTGTTCGTCGGACTGCTTTTGGTCGCTCTGCTCGTCGACTGACCATCTCAACACCTAGCGTCTCGGATGTGCGAGTGTGGATCGACCAAGACCTGTGTACGGGTGATGGCTTGTGTGTCGACCATTGCCATGACGTATTCGTCCAGTTGGAGGACGGAATCGCCTACGTCACTCAGTCGGGCCAGGTCTTGAACGACCCAGGTGGTTCGGGCAGCTTGGCTCAAGTGGAGAACCGGCACGTGCAGTCAGTAGTGCAAGCCGCCGAAGTATGTCCGGGAGAATGTATCTTCATCGAACTCGACGAAGGTGAGTCGTGGTCGTCGGTACTCGACGGAGATTCGGTACCACAAACGTCATAGAATTTGGTGATGACGTGGAGAACGACGATCGCTGGTGTGGCGATGGTCATCGGTGTCTCTGTCGTTCCTGCCGCGCAGGCACAATCAAACTCGCTCGACGCATTGCAAGTGCTCTCCGCGGTTCCCGTTCAGGACGAATATCGGCTCGGATACTCCCGCGATCTCTTTCCTCACTGGCTCGACGTCGACGGTGACGGCTGCAACGCACGCGAACAAGTGTTGAAGCGCGACAGTGTGACGTTGCCGCAGGTCGACCCCATCAACTGTTACGTGGTGGCGGGGGACTGGGTGTCGCCGTACGACGGGCGAACGGTGCGGGATCGCACCCAGGTGGACATCGACCATGTGGTGGCATTGAAGGAAGCGTGGGACTCCGGGGCGTGGGCGTGGAGTGCCGCCCAACGCGCTGCATTCGCCAACGACACGTCCGATCGACGTTCGCTCGTGGCGGTAAGTGCATCTTCGAATCGCTCGAAGAGTGACAAGGATCCAAGCAACTGGTTGCCGACTCGTTCGTCCTACGTGTGCACGTACCTCGGAAACTGGGTTGCCGTGAAGGCCAGGTGGGGGCTGTCGATGGACCGCAGTGAGCACGGGCGGATTCGCAACGTGCTGTCATCGCGCTGCAGTGGCATGAAGATCGCTGCATGGTCGACGGTGACTGGGATTCCTGCACCCACGGCAACCACACCAGTGGGTGCGGGAGCGTCGAGTGTTCCGGCATCTACGACGGCGCCCAGTGTCTCGACCGGAACGGTCTTTCCTGGTGCTTGGTGCAAGCCCGAAGGTGCTCTCGGTGTCTCGGCCAAAGGTGTGCAATACGTGTGCTCGACCACGAGCCTCGAAGGAAGGGCGTATAGCGACGGCCGCCCACGATGGAGAAAGACTTCCTGAGCGTTAGCCTGTCAGACCTATGTCGAAGAAGACCAAGAAGCGCAAGGCGAAGCTCCGCCGCTCGAAGGCCAACCACGGTAAGCGTCCCAACATGGGGCGTGGCTGAGCGCACATGAGTGAGGCGCAGACGCGCCTCGTGCAATTGACCGTCGGGGGACATCGCGAACCCTGGCGAAGTCTGGGAATCGAATTCGACGATCTCGGTGGATGTCGCATTGGGCAAGTGTCCCTGCAAATCGACCCATCTCGCCATTCAGGATTTCTTGGTTGGGCGTTCGACCCTGTAGTCGAGGCAATCGATGGAATTGAGTCCGTTGGTCTCGAACCTGCGAGTCAGGTTGATTCGGGATCGTTGATGAGCGTCGACCATGTCGTGGTGATGACGGATTCGCTCGAACGAACTTCACAGGCGATCGCCCAGCACACGGGCTCAGAGTTGCGCCGTATTCGCGAGGCAGATGGTGGAGTCCGTCAAGCATTCCATCGCAGTGGTGAAGTGGTGCTGGAAGTGGTGCAGACACCATCGACGAGTGGGACATCGTTGTGGGGCTTCGTGCTCGTCGTGCCTGATCTCGTGAACTTTGCCGAGGGATTGGGTCCTGCGGTGATTGGCCAGCCCCGTGAGGCGAAGCAGCCTGGTCGACTCATTGCCACGATTCGCCGCGAGGTGGGTCTGGGAGTGAATCTTGCACTGATGACACCGGATCAGCGTTCGTGACTCAGTAGTCGTCGGCTTCTTCCTCGCGTTCGAGATAGTCGCGACCCGTCGAGCACGTCTCGGTGAGTGGGCACCAGCGACACGTCGCTGAGGGGACGAGTTTGGGCTCACGCCTTTCGCGCTCCAACTCGTACATCTTGCGAATTGCGTCCGCGGTCTTGCGCGTGGCTGCCTGCAGGACCCCTTCCGTGACGTCTTCGACATCGATTCGTGCCGTGAGCAGCGAAAGTGTGGCCAACTTTCTCGGAGCAAGTCCGGTGCGGAGCGCCTCGACGAGCGCATAGAAGCGCAACTCTTCGCGGTGGTGTGGGTGCAGTGAACCCGTCTTCACGTCGATGATCACCTTGTTGCCGGATGCTCCGAGGGTGAGGTCCGTCTTGGTGGACATGATGATCCGCTTGTCGAACATCTCGTAGCGTGCACCGCTCTCCAACACCGGCCGCCATGCCGCTTTGAGCGGGGGAAAGCACTCTTCGAACTTGGTGTAGAGATCGATCGCACCACTACGTAGTTCGGCACGATCGGAGTCGCTGAGTGAGTCGACGAAATTGGCGGCGCTGATGCGCTCGTCTGCGGCAACCCGTTCGAGGGCCTCATCCACGACGTCGCTCGGGGTGAACTCGCCTTTCCAGTTGGTGGCGAGTTCGATCGCCTTGTGCACCACGGTGCCACGCACGTTGGCCACCGTCCATTCGAAATTGCCGAGGTTGGCGAGGTAGTGCCCTTCGCAACCGTGCACGGTGGTGACCTTGTTCTTGCTCACCCACAGGGCCTTGTCGGGCTCGAGTTGCTCGGCAATGTCGGCGACGAGTCCATGCAGCTGACTACGCGCCGTCTCGATCACCTCTGCGGGCAACGCGACGAAGCCCGGCTCCTTGGCGAGTGCGTCGAGCACCGATTTCTGGACCGGGGTGAGGTCGCTCTCTGTGTCCGACATCCTGGTCACTTTGTCACACGGGTATGCCACCATCGCCGCATGGAGCGGACGTCGGCAATGCAATTCGTGGCAGCAGCCCGCCTGATCTCCAAGGAAGCTCGGCGTTACGGACTGGATGCCCCAAGTTTTCGTAGTCCGCCCGCTGTGCTCGGTGTCGACCGCACGATCCGGCGCCGCGAACGTGGCGGAGTGGTGGCGGTGTCGGTGCGGGAGCGGCCGTTCGTCGCCGTACTTGCCGACATGATCGAAGGAGTCGTGGTGGTCAATCGACTGGCTTCACCTGAAGCCGATCAGGTGCGCACTGCGCTGTGGACCATGCTCGACGTCATGGGTGTCGTGGCGTCTGCTCAAGTAGTCGACGACGCCGACCTCGAAGTACCACGCGTAGCCTGATCCACGGCCCGGGTGGCGGAATGGTAGACGCGGGGGGCTTAAACCCCCCTGGCCAGAAATGGCCGTACAGGTTCAAGTCCTGTTCCGGGCACGCTCTACTTGACTTGTCGCATCCGCAATTCTTCTCCGACGATCGACCATGTCGAACGCAAATCGTTCGGTACCTCACTCAAGAAATCGCGTATGTAGGCCTCGTAGAGCGCGTTGGAAGTAGGTCCGACCTGCGGGAACATGGTGTTTTCACGATCGTCAATCATGTCGATGCGCGCTCCGAGACGTTCGGCAAACTTCGTCACAAAAGGGCCTTCCCAGGACTTCATGAGATCGCGGTTGGCCATCAAGATCGCCGGTTTGTTCCACAAAACGGCGAAGGACAAGGCGGTTGAGTTGTGGCCCAACACACATGATGCATTTGCGATTGCATCGACGGCCGGAATGTCGGTGACCTCGACGTCACGCAACCTCGTCTTGATGAACGCAGTATTCCCTCGTGGATGTGGGCAGGCGACTATCGCCAGCCCAGTGTGTTTGGAAAATCGCTGGAAATACGCGTGGAGATCCTCATAGAACGACTGCGGCTCGATGGGTACTCGAAGGCCACTGAACTCGTAATCGACATGAAACCCCATCACTTGATCGAGGTAGACGGCATAGGGGCGATCCATGGCCGGCTTCGGTGACCGCTTGCGGGCGTGCAAGTGTCGATCGAAGTCGAGGCTGTGTGCCTTGATCACGTGAGTGGATGGATGAACGTTGTTTCTCGACTCGCTTCCGCCAGTGACGAGAACGCGCGGTGTTGAGTGTTGGATACGGGGAGCCTGGATCTTTCTCGCAATCAGCTTTAGTACACCCATTGGCCCGGTGGTTTGTTTGACGCGATTGATGATCCGCTTCCAAGGCGGGTCTTGGGAGATCGAATCGCCGGGGGTGAGGCAAACACGCAGATCACACGTCTCCGTACCGATCGACTCGAGCAACTCGTAGATCGATTGGCGAACGTCGGTGAGGCCGATGTTGCTGATCATCGCATGCGGGTTGAAGGTCCGCAGTTCTTCGAGCACGCCCTCGAGCGTCGCAAAAGTCATCAAACCTGGATCGAGGGTACGTGGTAGGGCACGAATTGCCAGCGACTTCGGGTTGACGATGTTGGCGATGTCGTAGATCACGACATCGAAATACTCCCGCAATACGGCTATGCCGAATCGCTCGAAGTCTCGTTCACTGAATGGGTAGTCGGCGAGGAAGACGAGGCGGAGTTGTTCGGACTGGTTCATCTTGCGGCTCTAGATGGTTGCGAAAGCGTACGGCGAGTTCGACTCCAATGGGCGTCAGGCTCCATTGTTGGCGTCGGGCCACCCGCAGGTTTCGGCAACCAGGCGTGCGGGGCAAAGTTCAGGCAGACTTGAGGTGATGTTGGGTAGCAATCTTCGCGAACGACTCGAGGGCCGCACGCCCGAGATGGTGCAGCACCTCGGCGAGTTCGTGAATACCGAGTCGCCGTCCAACGAGGTGGAGTGCCTCAGTCGCAGCGCGCAGTTCCTCCACGACTTGATGGTCGATCTGTTGGGGACTGCTCCGCGAATCGTGACGAGCGAAAAAGGTCCGCATGTGCATTGGTCGGGCGGTGGCTCACCGAAGGTGTTGATCGTTGGACACCACGACACGGTCTTTCCGCTCGGCACCGTGGCTTCGCGTCCCTTCACGGTCGATGGGGACAAGGCGTGTGGACCCGGTGTGTTCGACATGAAGGGCGGGATCATTCAGGTGATCTACGCATTGAATGCACTCGAAGACGTTTCCCATGTGGAGGTGTTGATCACCGCAGACGAGGAAATTGGCTCGTACGCATCGCGAGAGTTGATCGAAGAGCGCGCTCTGGCAGCAGGTGCGGTGCTCGTGCTCGAGCCCGCAGGTGACGGAGATGCGCTCAAGGTGGGTCGTAAAGGTGTCGGCACGTTCGTCGTCGACATCACTGGCCGCGCTGCCCACGCGGGTCTCGAGCCGGAGAAGGGCGTCAACGCGTTGATGGAGCTCGCTCATCTCGTGCCACAGATCGCCGCCATTGCCCGGCCTGACCTCGGCACCACGGTGACGCCGACGGTGGCATCCGCCGGATCAGTGGAAAACGTGGTTCCCGCAGCAGCGCGAATCATCGTCGACACGCGCGTGGTGCTGCCTGAGGAGAAGTCACGTGTGGAGGCGGCACTGCATTCGCTCGTCGCGAACACTCCCGGTGCAACAGTGAGGGTGAGTGGGTCGATCAATCGACCACCCATGCACGAGAGTGCAGCGCAGAAACTGTTCGCCCTCGCCGAGCGAGTGGCTCCTGAAGTGGGCATCGACTCGATCGCCGGCATCAGCGTCGGCGGTGGCTCGGACGGCAATTTCACCGCAGCCCTTGGCATCCCCACGTTGGACGGACTTGGTGCCTGTGGCGCCGGCGCGCACGCCGATCACGAGCACGTGAAGATCTCCAAGATGGGTGAGCGAAGTGCCCTCGTTGCAGCGCTCGTCGCTGCTCTCGCTTAGCTACTCCAGTTCGAGTAGCGACCCGCCGCCAAGCGTGCCAGCCTGACGGTATTCGTCGATCTTGTCGCGCGTGTCCTGAATGTCGAGGTTGCGCATGGTGAGTTGGCCGATGCGGTCGAGCGGACCAAACGCCGCATCTTCCACGCGCTCCATGCTCAGGCGCTCTGGCGCGTAGGTGAGGTGCTCGCCACGCGTGTCGAGGATCGTGTAGTCGTCTCCGCGGCGTAGTTCGATGGTCACGTCACCGGTGACCAGTGAACCCACCCAGCGCATCAGTGGTTCGCGCAACATCAGCGATTGCGGATCGAACCATCGACCCTCATAGAGGAGCCGACCGAGTCTGCGACCCATCTGGCGGTAGTTCTCCAGGGTGTTCTCGTTGTGGATCGCCGTGAGCAGTCGCTCATAGGCGATGTGCAGCAGCGCCAAACCGGGCGCCTCGTAGATCCCACGACTCTTGGCTTCGATGATGCGATTTTCTATCTGGTCGCTCATTCCGAGCCCGTGTCGACCACCGATCGCGTTGGCTTCGTCGACGAGCGCTACCTGCGATTCGAAAGAGCGGTCATTGATTGCGACGGGCCAGCCCTCCTTGAACGAGACGGTCACCTTCTCAGGCGAGATCTGCACCGACTGATCCCAGTGCGCAACGCCCATGATCGGTTGCACGATGTGCATGCTCGTAGCGAGTTCTTCGAGCTTCTTCGCCTCGTGAGTGGCGCCCCAGATGTTCGCGTCCGTGGAGTACGCCTTCTCGGCCGAATCGCGATATGGAAGGTTCTTTGACGCCAGGAATGCACTCATTTCGGCACGCCCACCCATCTCGCCGACGAATTGTGCATCGAGCCACGGCTTGTAAATGCGCAGTGCCGGATTGGCCAACAGTCCGTAGCGGTAGAAACGCTCGATGTCGTTGCCTTTGTACGTGCTGCCATCACCCCAGATGTCGACGCCATCGTCCTTCATCGCCCGCACGAGCAGAGTTCCCGTTACTGCGCGGCCAAGTGGTGTCGTATTGAAGTACGTCTTTCCGGCGGTGGCGATATGGAATGCACCGCACTGCAGTGCAACGAGTCCCTCGTGCACGAGTTCCGTTCGACAGTCGATCAGTCTTGCCTTCTCTGCGCCGTATTGGAGTGCTCGTGCAGGAACACTGTCGAGGTCGTTCTCGTCCGGTTGACCGAGGTTCGCCGTGTACGCATATGGGAGGGCACCCTTGGCGCGCATCCACGCCACTGCCGCAGAAGTGTCGAGTCCACCAGAGAACGCGATACCCACGCGCTCGCCGACGGGCAGTCCGGCAAGAACCTTGGCGTTGCTCGCTGCAGATGGCTGTTCAGGCATGCGTCAACGGTACCGAGGTCCTGCGGCGATTGTGATCACCGCTCGATGCGCATGAGACGTGCGCTGCGTCAGTTTCGGCGACCCGCCAAGGAAGCAAACGAGACGAGGAGAGCTGCAATCGCGATGACTACTTCGATCAGGGCGACCGCAGGGGTGTTCTCGAGGTCGAGGAGTGCCACGGCTCCCAGAAAGAGTGATGCGCCCATTCCGGCAAAGGGAGCCCACCGCCCCGCGGCGATGGTGCACACGATGACGGCGATCGGCGCAAGGAAAGGCACGACCCACAACACTGGCCAGGCGGGATCAGATTCGGTGCCGAGCCACCAGGTGGGCTTGCCGATGTTGCGACCCGTCACCGCGGCAGCAGCAAGCGCAGCAGTGATGAGCACCCATGAGATGACGACAATGGCGCCCCAAGGTTTGTCGAGCCCCGTAGGACGTTGCCTTGGTGGGAGCGGTACTTCCATCGACACGCCCTGAAGGGTACAACGCATGGGTCCGCAGTTAGCCTGATCGCGAAATGTCGGCTGCTCGATTCGGTCAACTCTCGATCTTCTTTCCGATGTGGAATGAAGAGGAGTACTTGGAACGTGCGGTGAACGCCGCCACCGAGATCTCCGAAGAGCTGATGGCTGCGGGGACGATCACTGACTATGAAGTGGTGATCGTGGACGATGCCAGTACGGACGCGACGCCGCGACTGGCGGATGCCGCCAGCGCAGCGAACCCACGGGTGAAAGTGGTGCATCACGCGGTCAATCGCAAGCTGGGTGGCTCGATGAAGTCGGGGTTTGCCGCCTCGACCGGGGACATCGTGTTGTACACGGATGCCGACCTGCCTTTCGATATGCGTGAGCTGCACAAGGCGCTTCGGTTGATGCACCAGTACGAGGCAGATGTCGTCGCCGCATACCGCTTCGATCGCACGGGAGAGGGCTACGTGCGCGTGATCTACTCCTTCTTCTACAACCTGCTCGTAAGGGTGCTCTTTGGGTGCCGATTCAGGGACGTGAACTTCGCATTCAAACTCGTTCGCCGACGAGTACTCGATCGCATCGAGTTGAAGAGCGAAGGATCGTTCATCGATGCGGAGTTGATGGTCTCGGCGCGCAAGATGGGGATGGAAGTCGTGCAGTTCGGCGTCGACTATTTCCCCCGCACTCGTGGCGTCTCTACCCTGAGTTCGCCGAACGTGATCCTGAAGATTCTGAAAGAGGCCTTCGCGTTGCGACGTGACCTCAACGCGATTTCTCCCGAACGGCCATGAACGCGTACGACCGCTGGCGTCCAGCACTCTTTTCGATCGCCGTGCTCCTGACGGTCGTGGCGGTTGCGGTGGTGAATGGTGATGACGCCGAACAAACCCTGTCACCGACGACGACTTCGGACGTGTCGGTAACGACTTCCACGCTGCCCAAGGCGCCGCTGGATAGACGGCTTCGAGAAGGATTGAAGGGCGACGACGTTTTGCGACTCCAAGTGCGACTTGCTCAGCTGAAGTTCGATCCTGGTCCGCTCGATGGAGTCTTTGGACAAGCCACCAAGCAGGCGGTGTGGGCCTTCGAGAAGCTGGTCTTGAAGACACCACGCAAGGAAGCCACGGGAGTAGTGACTCCGGAGATGTGGTACACGATGCAGTCGAATGTGGAGGTCATTCCCCGCCGAGACGCGGATTCGCCGTCTCACGTGGAGATCTATCTGCCCGAACAGGTGATGGTGGTGTTCAAGGAGGCCGAGGTGATGTTGATCACCCACATCTCATCGGGCTCCAATGAGCCGTGGTGCGAGGAAGTGACGATCGACCCAGGTGAAGACGGCAACAACACCATGAAGCAGATCAAGGTGGGGTTGTGCGGCGAAGCAGTGACACCGCCCGGAATCTTCTACTTCTACAACCGTAAACAAGGAACGCGTGAGTCGCGATTGGGGAGCATGTACAACCCCGTCTATTTCAACTTTGGTATCGCTGTGCACGGCGCCATCCTCGTTCCGCTCGAGCCGGCCTCGCACGGATGCATCCGTATTCCAATGTCGATAGCCAGATACTTCCCGGCACTCGTTGCATATGGCGATCGTGTCTACGTGTTCGACGGAATCAAGGAGCCGGAGGAATATGGCTCACCGCCTCCGCCGTTCGACAGACCAGATCCGAACTACACGACGACTACGTCTTCGACAGTGTCATCGACGACCATTCCTCCCACCACGGTCGCAACCACCGTGCCGTGAGCGATGGCGACTGCCTAGCCTGAACTCATGACCCAGTCGCACTACGACGAGTTCGGGTTGTTCCACGAGAACATTGCTGAGTTCGCACTCGGATTGGCCACTGTTCCTGTCGTTGCTCGGGTCACCGCTTCGTTGTCGGACGGACGCGAGATCTCGGCGTTGAAGTGGGGATCTGGCGATCCTCAACTCGTCCTCGTTCATGGCGGGGGACAGAACGCGCACACGTGGGACACCGTTGCCCTCGACCTCGGTGTCGACCTCTTGGCCGTCGACCTTCCCGGTCATGGCCACTCGGCCTGGAGCGAATCAGGTGAGTACCCGCTCGAATCGATGGCAGATGAAGTTGCCACTGCAGTGGCGAAGCATGCTCCGAACGCGCGGCTGGTGGTCGGCATGTCCCTCGGTGGACTCACGAGCCTCGTTCTCGCCTCGCGTCACGCGCATCTCGTGCGCAACTTGACTTTGGTGGATATCACGCCCGGTGTAACGCCGACGAAGGTCAAGGCAGTCACCGACTTCATCAATGGCCCTCAAACGTTTCCCAGTTTCGAAGACTTGCTTCGCCGCACACTCGAGCACAATCCGACCCGTTCAGAATCGAGTCTGCGACGAGGAATCCTGCACAACGCCAAGCAATTGGCTGACGGCACGTGGCAATGGAAGTACGACAGGCGTCGTTCTCACGGTGGACGCGAGCAGATCGTCTCCAGTGATCTGTGGTCACTGGTCGATCATTTGACGTGCCCAGTCTCCCTCGTACGTGGAGCCTTGTCGCCAGTGGTCGATGACGAGGACGTGGCAGAACTCGTTCGACGTCGACCGGGTGCCTCCGTGCACGTGGTGGACGGCGCAGGACACAGCGTCCAGGGTGATCGCCCCCGTGAACTGACTCAGATCCTCAGAGCGCTTCTGTAGCTGGCCGCTCGCTCGAGCGGCGAGTGCCGATGAGTTCGAGCACTACCAGAACGAGACACACCCAGATCATCGAGAATCCGATGAACTTCGCGGTCGTCACTTCTTCGTCGAATACGGCCCAGCCGAGCACGAAGTAGATGGTGGGAACGATGTACTGCATTGGTCCGAGAAGGGACAGCGGCGTGCGCGAAGAGGCTGCGCCGAAGAACAGCAGGGGAACGGCGGTCACCGTTCCCGTCAGCGAAACGAGGAACCACTCCGTGGGGGAGGCGTTCGACGCAACACTGAAGTCGCGCTGCCAGATGACGAGAAGGAAGATCGTCGCCGGCACCACGAGCACCGTCACCTCGGCAGTCAGGCTGACGAGTGAGTCGAGCGGCACGTTCTTCTTGAGGTAGCCATACATGCTCCAGGAACCGGCGATGGCAAGCGCAATCCACGGAACACGTCCGTAGGCGATGGTCAGGATGATCAAGCCCAAGGCGGCGAAGGACATCGCAGTCCTTTGTCGAGCCGAGAGTTTTTCGCTCAGTCGAACGACGCCAAGAGCCGTGGTGAGGATCGGCGAGATGAAGTAGCCGAGCGCAGTTTCGACCACGTGCTCGTTGACCACCGCCCAAACGAACATCGACCAGTTGATGGTGAGGAGAGCGCTGGCCACGGTGATACGCATGGCGAGTCGGGGATTGCTCAAGGCGGAAACGACGAGGCGAACCTTCCGCATGACGATCAGCACCACGGCCAACACCACAAAGCTGGTCGTGATTCGCCAGGCAATCAACTCGAACGGATCGAATTGATCCACGGTCTTCCAATAGACGGTGACCATTCCCCAGACGAAGTACGCAGCGAACGCGAATCCGACTCCTGTCCGAACATCGTCGCGCGTCGACATCACCGTCTCGACACACTACTTACTTGCACTTTGCGCGCAGGTAGCCTGACTACGTGGATCCATCCACTCTCCCTGCGTGGAATGCGCTGATCGATCTCGCAACCGTCAACGAGCAGACGACGATCGCACAGTTGTTCCGGGCCGACTCGTCGCGCGCGTCGTCGATGTCCATCGAGCTATCTCTGGCGGGGGCAGAGATGTTGGTCGACTTCAGCCGACAGAACGTCTCCAACCAGGTGCTCGAAGCATTGCTCGAACTGGCGCACGAAACGGGGGTGGAAGATCGCCGACATCTCTTGGTGTCCGGAGCGGTGGTCAATGAATCCGAGGGGCGGGCGGCCTTGCACATGGCTGAACGTGCGGCAAACCGGGATGTTGCAGCATCGACGTTTGCCGAGGGTGTGCGAGCAGGCACCATTGCGGGGGTTGGCGGTCGGTTCACACACGTAGTGAATGTCGGGATAGGTGGCAGTGATCTCGGTCCCGCCCTCGTCTATGACGCTTTGTGTGACTGGGCAACCCCGGATGTCGAGGCCCGCTTCGTCTCCAACGTCGACGAACGATCATTCGATCGACAGGTGCATGGCCTCGATCCCCGAACCACGTTGTTCATCTTCTGCTCCAAGTCGTTCGGCACGGCGGAGACTTTGTCCAACGCACGCCGGGTTCGTTCGTGGTTGTCGGCAAGCTTGTCCGAGTCGGAGGTGTCACGCCACTGCGCCGTGGTCTCGGCTGCTCCGCATCTCGCCGATGCAGCCGGGGTGTCTGCGGATCATCGGTTCACCACTCCCATCGAGGTGGGTGGTCGGTTCTCCGTCTCATCTGCGGTGAACCTCGTCAACGAGATCGCGTTTGGGTCTCCGGCGATCAGTCGGTTCAGGGCAGGCATGGCCGCAATGGACGAGCATTTCGTGTCGGCCCCCATCTTGCGGAACGCACCCGTGCTGATGGGTCTCATCAGTGTGTGGAATCGAACGTTCCTCGGTCGTCAGACGCGCGCACTCGTTGCCTACCTGGATGCTCTGCGCACCTTCGTTCCCTTCGTGCAACAACTCGAGATGGAGAGCAACGGCAAGAGCGTCCACTCGGACTCGACTCCGGTCAATTTCTCGACTGGTCCAGTGGTGTGGGGAGGCGTTGGCACGGATGCCCAACACGCCTTCATGCAGTTGATTCATCAAGGGACCGACGTGGTGCCGGTCGATTTCATCGGGGTGTCTCAATCTCGTGGACGACGAAACGACGAATTGATCGCCAACTTGGAGGCTCAGGCGCAGGCTCTGGCAGTCGGACGCACCGTCGAACAACTTCGTCGGGCCGGTGCAGATGAGGCGCTCTCGCGCCATCGAGAGATGCCGGGGAACAGGCCGTCCACTGCGGTGGTGGTGCGTCAACTCGACCCCGCCTCGCTCGGTGCGTTGATCGCCCTCTACGAACATTCCACGTTCGTCCAGGGCGCGGTGACGGGAATCAACAGTTTCGACCAGTGGGGAGTGGAATTGGGCAAGGAAATCGCTCGTGACGTGCTTGCCCGCATGGGTGAGGCAGGAGTGGCTCAATCGGTCGATGCCGTGCAGTCACCGCTCGTGTCGTGGCATTTGCGCAAACGGACCTGATCGTCGCCTAGCCTCTCGCCCGTGGCGATCAAGCGCAGTCAAGCAGAGCGGATGCTCAACCTGTTGGCGCTCTTGGTCGCCCGCAGCACGCCCCTCACGCTGAAGCAGATTCGCAACGAACTTGGCGACCACTATCCCGAAAACGACACGGCGGCCAGAGCGTCCTTCGAGCGCGACAAGGCCGAGTTGCGCAAGTTGGGTATTCCGATCGACTTGGTGACGCTCGGCGGAGCGGAAGCGGGTGAAGGCGCGTATTCGATCGATCGCCGCAACTTCGAGTTGACCGATCTCAACCTCACCACCGTCGAGCGAGACGCCCTGCAGATGGCTTTGGCGACGGTGCGTCTCGGCGCGGAAGCGGGTGATGAAGCGTTGTGGAAGATGGGCGGAGAGCGGTTGCTCGCCGGTCGTGTCACGAGCATCAACCTGCAGATCAGCGATGATCATCTCGAAGCGCTCGCAGAAGGCGTGACTCAGTTGCGCACGCTCTCGTTCACGTACAACGGCGAGCGTCGCGACGTCGACCCGTACGGCCTCCTGGCGCGTGGCGGACACTGGTACCTGATCGGCTTCGATCACTTGCGCGCGGCTCAGCGCGTGTTTCGTGTCGACCGTATCGAAGGCGAAATCGTTGCTGGCAAGAAGAACAACTTCGAGCGGCCTGCCGACTTCGATCCGCGTAAGGCGGTTCCGACGGAGCAAGAGATGCTGGCGCTCGGTGGCGAAGCCCCCCGAAGAGCCATCGTTCGTGTCGATGCAACTCTCGCTGCTCGGGTGATGGAGGAACTTGGTGAGGCATCCATCGTTCGCCGCGGTGACGATGGTTCGATCGACTTCACCGTGCCGTGTGCCAACCTTCCCGTGTTTCGCAACTGGTTGCTCGCAATGGTCGATCGGGCAGAAGTGATCGAACCGGCCGACGTGCGGGCTCACGTAATCGAATGGTTGGAAGAATTGGTGAGGCTCGGCTGATGGCTTCACGTAAGCGGAAGCGAGGCCCCGCAGGAGCGGGCGAGCGCGTGGAGCGACTCATGGTGATGATTCCGTGGCTACTCGAGCGCGGTGAGGCCGAGATCGCCCAAGTGGCCAGGGAGTTCAAGATCAGCGAGAAGGAAGTGATCGCCGATCTGCAACTAGCCTCGGTGTGTGGGGCACCACCGTTCACCGCATACGAGTTGATCGACGTCTATGTCGATGAAGACAACGTCATGGCGTACGCCGGTATCCCCACGGTGATTCAGCGTCCGCTCAAGTTGAACACTGCTGAACTCTTTGCCTTGATGGCGATGGGTGCCGCCGCGATGGCCCTTCCCGGCGCGGACAAGCACGGCCCATTGAATCGAGCACTCGAGAAGTTGCGCCCATTGATGCCGAACGATGCGCCTCCGATCGTCGTCGAACTTCCCGAGACCAAGTACGTGGAGGAAATTCGCGAGGCAGCCATCGTCGGTGAACGCCTGACGATCGACTACTTCACGCCGGCATCAGGCGCACGCTCGACGCGCACCATCACGCCACGCAACGTCTTCGAACGGGGTGGCCATTGGTACGTCTCGGCAGATGACGACCGCTCCGGTGAACGTCGCGAGTTTCGTCTCGATCGCATCGAGGCCTTGACGGCCACCGGCACTTTCGATCCACAGGAAGTCGAGCCCCGAGAAGGAACCGAGTGGTTCGTCGCCACGGGCCGCACCGTGAAGTTGCAGGTGGCACCAAGTGCGCGATTCCTCGTGGAGTCGTACCCCTATCTGGAACGCAAGGAACAGCGCGACGGCTCGCTCGTGGTGAAGCTAGGCGTGTCGAGTGACCATTGGCTCGGGCGATTGCTGATTCGCGGTGGTACCGGAATCGAAGTGCTCGAGGGAGATGTGCCGACGAACCTGCGCGCAACCACCGCTTCGCAGGTGCTCAGTCGCTACTCGCGATAGGCGTCGATGTCGCCGAGGCGCGAGGCGCCTCGATCCCGGATTAGGTGGGGAAGCAGTAACGCGGTGGCTTTGGCGTCAGCCAGCGCATCGTGCGTCGGGATCGCATCGAGGCCGTAGTGCTCGACGAGGTTCGCCAACTTGTGGCGCCGTGAGCGCTGTGGGTCGAGCGAGCGCGACAACTTGAGCGAGCACAGGGTTGGTTCGAGCCGCAACGGGCGGCCAAGCCGCTGGCTCTCCGCGCGAAGGAAGGTGAGGTCGAAAGCGGCATTGTGGGCGACGGGTATTGCGCCGGCGCAGGCCTGTTCGAGTTGGTCGAGGGCCTCGCGCATCGGGACGCCAGAACGCAAGTGACGTCGCGTGATGCCGTGCACATGGTGTGCGCCGAGTGGACCGGGCCGCCAGAAGCGCCGCTTGACGTAGGTGGAGTAGTCCTCCAACATCTCGCCGTTGCCCCGTACCACGACGAATGCCAATTGCAGGACGTGGCCTGGCTCGAGCCCGGTGGTCTCGGTATCGAACACGACGAATCGGGTGTCGGTCAGTGGCGTTTCGGGAGAAAGCACGCCATCACCGTACGGGGAGGGTGTGTGACGAAAGAAATCGCATCGACGATCCCGTCGATGAGTGAACTACTTCTTGGCGAGTGCCTTGGTGAACGCTTCCTTGTCGAAGTAGTCGCGCCACAAGGCGATCTTGCCGTTGCTGATCACGAACAATCCCGCGATGTCGAACTCCACCCAGCGGCCGTCGATCTCGAAGCGGTCGGTGCGCTCGTTCATGACGACTCCATGTTCCATGTCGCCATTCGAAACCTGGTGGTGGATCAACCACTCGACCTTGGTCGCCGAGGCGAGGAAACCGGAGAGGATGTTGACGATCGCTTCCTTGCCGAAGACCTTGGTGATCGGCACGTTGTCGTACTCGCAATCGTCGGCGACCATTTCCATCGCGGCGGTGAAGTGGCTCTGCTCGATGTTCTCGATGAACTTCGTGACGAAGTCGCCCGGATCGGGAATGGAGTGCTGACTCACGCGAACAAGTCTGACAGACACCAAGGGCGACGCCGAGAATCTCGACGTCGCCCTCGGACTTGCCTGTTTTGGGGGAGGGTTCAGGCGCTCTTGGAAAGCTTCGATCGAACGCCGATAGGCGCGGCGATCGTGTAGCCAGCGAGGTGGCGCTCCTCTTCGTTCTCGCCACCCCACAAGCCGTACTCGTGGTTCTCGCGAGCAAACTCGCGGCAGGTTTCTTTGACCATGCATGCGTTGCACAACGAACGGGCCTTGGCCTCTCGTCGCTCACGCGCTTGCGGACGTTCCGCCTTGGGGGCGAAGAACAACTTCGTCTTGCCCTTGCAGTTGGCGAACTGCGTCCAGTCGATCATGGACGACAGGGGAATGTTGGACTGCGGCAGGTCGTCTACCGCAGGTGATACCAGGGTGTCTAGGAGTGCCATGGATTTAATACTAAGTCGATTTAGTGCTAAATGTCAAGAAACCGTAAATCCCTTGATTTTCAAGGACTGGAGTCCCTTGTAGGGCAGTCTGGTCAGAGAGTGGGCGGCTGAACAGCGCGTCGCTTAGAGCAGCTCGGCGGCCAGGCTGGCCACTTCGGAGCGCTCACAGGTGGCCAACGTGACGTGCCCGAAGCACTGCTGGCCGGCAAAGGCATGGATCAACACGGCTAGCGCGTTGTTCG
>JBDKEO010000006.1:0-3759 GCA_039795205.1 Actinomycetota bacterium | reverse complement strand
ACCATCTTCTCGAGAGCAACCACACTCTTCTTGCCCTGCAAATAGGTGAGGATTGCGTTCTCCTCGTCGGCGAGCACACGCTTGAACTTTCTCGTCAGCGAAACGATCTGCGGAGCGAGCGTCTCATCGCGCTTGAGGAACAGTTCCTTGTTCACTTTCGGCACGACGGGCTTGGGCGCTGCCGCCTTTGGTTGCTCGGGCCTTGGCGTATCTGGCTTCGACTCGGCCTGCTTCGGGGCCTTGGGGTCCTTCTTCACCGACTCGGCAACCTTCGCCGGGCTCGACTGCTTCAACTTGGCGAAGAGATCGTCCACCGACGGCCGCTTCGGGGCAGGAGCCTTCGCGGTCGGCTTGGGCTCGTTGGGCTTAACTTCGAGGGGCTTGGGTTCCTGAGGTTCCTTCGACTCCGGAGTGCTCTCGCGTGCCGGTGTCTCTCGACGACCGAACAGTTGCACCACCTCGGCAATGTGCTCACTGCTGACGGGCTCGACGGAAGGATGACCCGCCTTCTGCGCAGTCTCCTCAGTCGTCTCGACCGCAGTCACTTCGACAATTGGCGTCTCATCGATGACCGCCTCGGTGACAGGTGTCTCTTCAACGGCGTCTTCGACGACGATGACGGCAACTTCTTCTTCGACGACCTCGATGGCGTCGACTACTTCGACTTCGTCAACTTGAGTCGGAGTCTCGATGCTCGATGTCTCGTCACTGCGCTGCGGAATGGCATCGGGAACCTTCGTGTGATCGAAGAACACTGCGCCCTGCGCAGGGGCATGCATCTGCGATGCGCGAGCCACTTCCTCGGAGAGTTCTTCGAACTCATCCAAGTCACCCACCACATCGTTGGCTGCGACACGTGCGCGTTCGAACGCCTTGACCAACCGATCGCGTGCGTGAATCAACGACTCGATCTGCTCACGCGCAAGTTCGCGACGACGCGCAAGCTCGGCGAGTACGCGCTCGCGATACTCGCGGGCTTCGTTGACCATGTCGCGACCCTGCTGCTTGGCCAACTCGAGTTCGTTCTCCACGTCGGCAGACGCATCGGCGCGCTTGCGTGCAGCTTCGAGCTCGGCTTCCTGGCGAATTCGAGATGCATCGGCGCTTGCTTCGCGGACCAACCGTTCGGCGGTCTCTGCCGCCCGCAAACGCATTTGCTGAGCGGCTTCGCGAGCCACGCTCAAGACCCGTGCCGTCTCCTCGCCAAGAAGAGTGGTCACCGTCTCTTCATCCAGCGCACCCGGCGAACTCATGCCTCGGGTCTGCAGGGCACGCAGTTCGCTTTCCAAGAAGCGCTCACGTTCCTGCAAACGGCTCATTTCGGCCGACACCATGCGCAAGAAGTCGCGCACGTCCTCCTGGCTGAAACCCCGACGGACGACGTCGAACTGGGCCGAACCTACGGCCGCAGGCGACGACGGATCAGGTCGCGAAAAGGAAATTGCCACGAAATCAAGAGTACGCCGCCCTTACAGGTCGATTGCGGCATTCGTCAAGCCACTGCCACCCAGTTTCTCAAGAGCCGCAAGGGCTTCCTCGAGGTTGGCAACGGTGATGACCGTCATCTCACTTCCGGCCACTTCGCGTGCCGCTGCAAGTTCTTCCGGTGACTGCGTCGACGGCACAAGGAACACTTCAGCCCCAGCACGCTTCGCCGCCACCGCTTTCTGGCGCAACGCGCCAATTGCGCCGACTGTTTCGTCTTCCGAAATCGTTCCAGTCACTGCCACTTTCACGTTGCCGGTGAGCGACCCCGGGGTGAGTTCATCGAGCAGAGCCAATGTGAAGGCGAGGCCGGCCGACGGGCCGCCAATCGAATCGGTGTCGATGTCCACCTCGAACGGAAGCTTGACCGTGCGGGTGTCGGCGGGAATGAAGCCAATGATCGTGCGCTCCGGGTTGTCCGGACTCTGGATCAACTCGACCTGCCGCTGTTCAACGTTCGACTTGGTGTGCGGGATGATCTGGAGCGTCACGACGTCGCCTGGCTTGAACCCACCGAGCGCAGTGGACAACCGATCGAGCGAATCAACCTCGATTCCATTGAACGACACCAAGGTGTCACCCGGGTCGAGCACGTTGCATGCACTCAACTCGCGCGGTGTCTCTTCGCATACCAACTCTTCGACGATCACATCACCGAAGATGATCTCCACATCGAGACCTAGACGGTTGAATGCGACGAACTCAGCGATCTGTTTCGAGGTGGTCATCGACTGAAAGCCGAGTCGACGTTGTTCGCTTGGCGTGATGTCGCCGAAGCGTTCTTCGAACGTCTGCACGTCAACGTCTTCGTCGATCGCGCCAGCCAAGGCATCGAGCGCGCTCAACTTGTTGCCGTACGCCGTGACGAACAGCAGAGGGTTCTCCGCCGGATACTGCGTGACCTGCGCCTGCGCTTCATCGTCGAACTCGAGTCGTGAGCTCACGTCCTCTGCAGTGCCCGGAGCGACCTCCCACAACGTGAGTCGCACCAGCGATGCAGCGACCACCGATCCGAGCACGAGCCACGCGATCGTCAGCAGAGGTAATGCCCACCACAAACGGCGATGCCGATTCGCGGCAATCGTCGGTGGTGGCAACGGTACGCTTGTCGATGCCGTGGTCGTGTCGTCCATCGTTTCTCTCGTTTCTGTCACCACGATCGATGTTGTCACTCGTGCCCCACTCGTTGCGTTGTTGGCGGCGGTGGCGCTGTGGGCGATCTGGCGCAACAAGCCTGCCAGCGACGAGGATCGAATTCCGCTTCGTGTGTCGGTACGGCCTACACCCCTATATCGAGACCCCGACAACAAGCGTCGGGCAACGGCAGCAGGACAGCTCGGCTTCGGAGCCGTGGTCGTAGGGATGCTCTTTGCGCTCGTCGTCTCGGTGCTCGTGGCCTACCTGTTCGGCGCAGTAACGGCGCTTCTCGATTGATGCAGGTTCGTCAGTGAACACCGTCGTGTGCGTGCAAGGCCTCGGCTTCGTCGGCTCGGCCATGGCGATCGCCTGTGCCCGAGCAGTTGGGCCGCTCGGCGCCCCCGAGTTCGAAGTAATTGGTATCGACCTGCCCAACGAACAAGGCAAGGCCCGAATCGATGCACTCAATCGTGGCGAATTCCCGTTTGCCTCCACGGACAATTCGTTGATCGAAGAGACTCGGCGCGCCGCGCACCGGGGCAACTTCAAGGCGACGAGTGACTCCTCCGCCATGAAGCGAGCCGACATCGTGGTCGTCGACGTACCACTCGACATCGACTTCGATCAGCCCACACCGAAGTTGGTACTCACTCCTTTCGAGCGTGCGATTGCCACGATCGGCGAGCACGCCAAGCCGGGCGCGCTCGTAGTGGTGGAAACGACGGTGCCACCGGGCACATGCGAGAACGTGGTGTTGCCCATCCTGCGTGAGTGGGCAACCAAACGAGGCATACAACCCTTCGCTCTCGCCCATTCATATGAACGGGTGATGCCGGGCGAGCACTACCTCGAGTCGATCACGTCGTTCTGGCGTGCCTACTCCGGTATCGATGAGGACAGCGCGCAGCGATGTGCAGAGTTCCTCACCAAGGTCATCGATACCGCCAACTATCCGCTCAAGCGTCTGTCGTCACCGACTGCGTCGGAAACAGCCAAGGTGCTGGAAAATGCCTACCGCGCCACGAACATTGCATTCATCGACGAATGGGGTCGCTTCGCCGAAAAGGCGAACGTCGATCTCTATGAAGTGATCGACGCCATCCGCGTACGCCCGACACACAACAACATCCGTCAACC
>JBDKEO010000114.1:0-10196 GCA_039795205.1 Actinomycetota bacterium | reverse complement strand
TCCCTCGATCATCGCCGGCATCAATCAGACCGTGATGATGGCGCTTGGCATCGTGGTGATCGCCACACTCGTCGGCGCTGGTGGTCTCGGTCAAGAGATCCGTCAGGCCGTCAACATGCTGCAACCCGGTCGCGGCCTCGTCGTCAGTCTTGCCGTCGTTGCGGTGGCATTCGTGTTGGATCGTGTGAGCCAGTCATTCGTCAACACTCCAGGTGCTCCACGCTTCCAGTTCTCGCGCATCCAGTTCCGCCTGATCATCGTGGTCCTCGCTGCTTCGACCATCGTCGGCAAACTCTTCGGTTGGGAGAAGTTTCCACTCAGCTGGGGCACGTCGTTCGCCGACCCCATCGACACCTTCGTGGCGTGGTTCCGCGACACCTTCGACGTCGTCACACGACCGTTCAACGACTTTCTCGTGCGCGACGTGCTACTGCGCATCAGCGATGCGCTCAACGAACAACTGGCGTGGCAATTGGTAATCCTTCTGGCTGCGCTGATCGCATATTCGATCGCTGGTATCCGCATGGCGATTGGCACGGCACTCGGACTCTTCGTCGTGGGGCTGATTGGTATGTGGCCGGATGCGAGCGCAACCTTCGCTCAAACGATCGTGGCCGTGACCCTCTCCGTAATGATCGCCGTACCCATCGGCGTGTGGCTGGGGCGTCGACCAAGGTTGGAGAACTTCCTCTCACCCGTCCTCGATTCGTTGCAGACCATTCCTCCGCTCATCTATGCCATCCCCTTCGTGATGATCTTCACCGTCGGCCCCGTGCCCGGTGTCGTTGCAGCAGTCGTCTATGCAATTCCGACTGGCATCAAGCTCACTTCGCTCGGTGTCCGCCAAGTAAGTCGCGAGACGGTGGAGGCAGCCACCACGTTCGGCGCATCCCAACGACAGATCCTGTGGGGCGTGCGACTACCGCTCGCACTTCCCTCCATCGTCATGGCAGTCAACCAAATGGTGATGCTCGTGTTGGCGATGGCGATCATCGCCGGGATGGTGGGCGGCGGCGGGCTCGGCTACCGCTCGATCGAAGCGTTGACCAAGGACGGTGGAACGGGACTCGGCGCAGAAGTCGGCATTGCCGTAGTCATCTTGGCGAGCACTCTCGACCGTTTGAGTCAGGCAGCGGCACGTCGGATGCAGGCACCCGCGGCAAACGCGTAACTAGAAACGGCCCTGCATCTTTGCCGCCTCGAGAGTGTTCTCGAGGAGACATGCAATCGTCATCGGACCAGTGCCACCCGGCATCGGCGTGATCGCACTGGCGATCTTCTGCACTTCGTCGAAGTCGACGTCGCCGACGATCTTCTCCTCGACGCGCGACACGCCAACGTCCACGACCACAGCACCGGGCTTGACGTGATCCTTGGTGATCAACTTGGCGATTCCTACGGCCGACACGATGATGTCCGCTTCACGGCATACCGCTGCGAGGTCCTCGGTGTGCGAGTGCGCACACGTCGTCGTGGCATCACCACCCTTACGGATGAGCAAGATGGTCTGCGGCAATCCCACGAGCGTGGAGCGGCCGATCACGACCGCTCGCTTACCCTTCGTCTTGATGCCATATCGCTCGAGCAATCGCATCACTCCGAGCGGTGTACAGGGAACGTGTCCCGGCAACCCACGCATCAGACGTCCCATCGACAGTTCCGTGAGGCCGTCAACGTCCTTCTCCGGCGGGATCAAGGCGAGAACTCGTTCTGTGTCGAGATGGTCCGGAATCGGCAACTGCACGAGGATTCCGTGCACATCCGGGTCTTCGGCGAAGGACTTCACCGCAGCTTCTACCTCTTCTTGCGTGGCCGAGCCGGGTAGTTCGATGCCCTTCGAGACCATGCCGGCCTCTTCCGCCTTCTTGTGTTTCCAACGCACATAGATCTTGCTCGGCTTGTCGTCTCCTACGAGCAACGTGGCGAGACACACCTTCGGCGAACCCTTCGCGTCGATCTCCTTGCGCAGGCGCGCGACGACCTCGTCACGCAACTTCTCGCCATCCATGAGAATGGCGCCACCGGGAGTACGTTCGAATTGCTCGCTCACGAGAGGCCGACGATTTCGCCGTTCTGATCGAAGTCGATGATCGCTGCGGCCGGCTTGGTGCCGAGGCCCGGCAACGTGCGCATGTCACCACAGATCGGATAGACGAAGCCTGCACCGACTGACGCGCGAACTTCGCGCACGTTCAACGTGTGACCCTTCGGCGCACCCTTCAGCGACGCATCACCCGAGATCGACAAGTGCGTCTTGGCAATGCACACCGGCAGATCGGCGAAACCGTTGTCGGTGTACGTCTTCAGCTGCTTGTTGGCAACTGCGGAGTACGTGACGTTGGCCGCACCGTAGATCGTCTTGGCCACGGTCTCGATCTTCTCCTTGAGGCTTGCCTCGGAGGGATAGAGGAAGTGGAAGTTGTTCTTCTCGTTGCACGCCTCCTCCACTGCCTTGGCCAACTCGACCGCACCAGCACCGCCATCGGCGAAGTGTGTGCACAGTGCCACGCGCGCACCCGCGGCTTCCGCGATCTTGCGAATGACATCGTGCTCCGACTTGTGATCGGTGGGGAACGAGTTGATTGCGACTACCGGCACCACGCCGTGAGCCTTGACGTTTTCGATCTGTGCGCGGAGGTTTTCGCCACCGATCTCGACGTCGGCGGGATTCTCGGCAAGCAGTTCCGGCGGCAACGCCTTTCCGGCGACGATCTTGTACTTGCCCGAGTGCGCCTTCAATGCGCGAACGGTGGTGACGAGCACCGCAGCGTCCGGTGCAAGACCGCTCGCGCGGCACTTGATGTTGAAGAAGCGCTCCGCACCCATGTCGGCACCGAAGCCGGCTTCGGTGATCAGGTAGTCGCCACCGTGGATACCGACGAGGTCACCAATGATCGACGAGTTGCCGTGAGCGATGTTGCCGAACGGTCCGGCATGCACGATCACCGGCGTGTTCTCGAGGGTCTGCAAGAGGTTCGGCTTGATTGCGTCGCGCATGATCACCGCCATCGAACCCGCACCATTGAGCTGCTCTGCGGTGACTGGCTGTCCCTTCGAGTTGTAGCCAACGACGATGCGGCCAAAACGCTCGCGCATGTCCTTCATCGAGGTGGACAACGCGAGGATCGCCATCACTTCGGATGCGGCAGTGATGTCGAATCCCGTCTGACGAGTGACACCGTCTTCCTTGGTGCCGAGACCAACGATGATGTTGCGCAACGAACGGTCGTTCACGTCGAGCACTCGGCGCCACGTGATGTTGTCGAGGTCGAGGTCGAGCTCGTTGCCCTGATGGAGGTGGTTGTCGACCATCGCCGACAGCAGGTTGTGTGCAGCGGTTACGGCGTGGAAGTCCCCGGTGAGGTGGAGGTTCAGCAGCTCCATGGGGATCACCTGGCTGTATCCGCCACCCGCGGCGCCGCCCTTGATGCCGAAGGTGGGGCCCATGCTCGGTTGACGCAGGCTGATGACCGCGTTCTTGCCGATGTGCTTCATCGCCTGACCGAGACCGACCGTGGTGGTCGTCTTGCCCTCACCGAGCGGCGTCGGGGTGATCGCGGTGACTACTACATACTTCGCCTTCGGGCGGCCCTTCAGTTCGTCGATCGCCTCCAGGCTGATCTTGGCCAGACTCTTGCCGTAGGGCTCGAGCAGATGCTCACCAATGCCCATCATGGCCGCGATTTCCTTCAGCGGCTTCGGCTTTCCAGCGCGGGCGATTTCAAGATCAGTAGGAAAAGACATGGGACTCCTCGATTGCGGCGTCTGAATGACGGAAGTCTCAACAATACCGCCCGATCGCGGCTGGCTCACGAAATGGAAAGCAATGGGCAGGAAGAAACCTGCTCAACTTGGGGCATGGTCGCATCAATGCCCGTGGTGGACGTGTCCGGTCTTCGCGCTCAGGGAGCCAACAGAGAAGTCGCCGCCCGTGCACTCTTCGCTGCACTATCTGAGGTGGGCTTTGGCGTGATCGTCGGTCATGGGATCGACCCGTCACTCATCGCCAACATGCGGGCTGCGGTGCGCCGCGTGTTCGCCACACCGCGAGAAACGCTCGCTCGCGACCTCGTGCGCAAAGGCAACTACCGCGGCTTTGTGCCGCTCGGCTACTTCACGCCCAACTCCGGGAAAGGAATGGGCGACCAATACGAGGCGTGGAAACTTCACCACGAGACTCCCGCCGACGATCCGATCATCGCGCAATGCGATCTGTATGGGCCGAACGTATGGCCACGCATCGACGATGACGTGCGCACACCCGTTCTCGCCTATTGGGGCGCGATGGAACGTCTCTGCGCCGACATGCTGCGCGGATTGGTCGAGGAAATGGGCGCCGACACCGACCATGTGATGTCGTGCATGGAGCAACCACTCACCAACATGACGCTCCTCAACTACCCGCCCACCGAACCGACCAAGGACGTGTGGGGCATCCATCCACACAAGGACTTCAACGTGCTGACCGTGCTCGCCCATGACCCTGTCGGCGGTCTCGAAGTGATGCTGCGCGATGGATCGTGGATCACCGCAGACTGCCCAACCGAGGCGATGGTCGTGAACGTGGGCGACATGCTCGAGCTGTGGTCGGGTGGACGACTCGTCTCCACACCGCATCGCGTGTTCAACAAGTCGGGCGGCGCACGTCAGTCATTTCCGTTCTTCTACAAACCGCGGTGGGACGTGACGATCGAACCACTCGTCGGATCAGTGGAAGGTTTCGAGCGACTTCCACTTCATGTCGGTCGATCGGCCGCAGACATCTGGTATTCCAACTGGCCGGACACCGTGTCGACCGAGCCAGCGCAAGTGCTCGGCAATTACCGTTAGTGGTCAGTCGACGCGAGCGCCGAGCCGCTTGAGCACGGCCTGACTGATCTCATCATCGAACGCGCGCATGTGCGCCTCGGCCAAATTCGCCGCGCGATCGGCGTCGCCCGCCACGAGTGCCTCGTGGATTTCGGCGTGTTCTTCGACAGCGTGGCGCATGTCGGACACGTCAGAGAGATAGAGGTGCCACAGACGATCACTCTGGGCGTACAGCATGTCGAGCGTGTCGGTGAGGAACCGATTGCCCGAGGCGCTCCAGACGATCTCATGGCACGTGCGGTCGATACGCATCAACTCGTCGTTGGTGACTCCCGACTTCCGCGCACCTTTCAGCGCCTCGGCCATCAGGTCCCAGTGCTCACGCCGACCGCGGGCGCATGCCAGCCGCGTTGCATACGGCTCGAGAATGGTGCGGGTCTCGTACAGCATCGACAATTCGGTGACGTCGACTCCAGAAACCAACATCCCGCGGCGGGGAATCACCGTGACGAACTGGTCGCGTGCCAGGCGCTGGAGGGCCTCACGAATGGGGGTCCGGCCGATCCCCAATTGCTCCTGCAGCTCGTCCTCGCGGATGACGTCGCCGGGGGCCAACTCCACCCGCACGATCAGGTCGCGGATCTCGAAATAGGCGCGCTCGCTCTGGCTGACGCTCACCTGGTCGCTCCTTCCGATCGGGGTGACTCGGACCCCTCTAAGGGGTCAATTTTGACGGCTGATATCGCACTGATATATTAGCGATTTGTCAGGCCAGCCCACCAATCGGGTGGCCGTTCTCAAGGGGGTTAGTAGTGAGCGAGTTCCCAAGTCGCGCGAAGTGCGTGATCATCGGTGCAGGCATCGTCGGTAACTGCTTGGCAGGTCATCTGTCCAAGCTCGGTTGGGACGACATGGTGTTGATCGACAAGGGACCATTGCCCAACCCGGGTGGTTCCACTGGTCACGCTTCGAACTTCATCTTCCCCACCGATCACAACAAAGAGATGGCGTTGCTCACGCTCGCGTCGCAGCAGCAGTACATCGAGCACGGCATGAACAACACCTGCGGTGGTATCGAAGTGGCGCGCACCCCTGAGCGCCTCGAAGAGTTCAACCGTCGCATGACGTCAGCCAAGTCGTGGGGCATTGATGCCAAGTTGCTCTCCCCCGCCGAAGTGAAGGAACTCGTTCCGTTCATCAACGAAAAGATCGTTCTCGGTGGCTTCTACACACCAAGCGTGTCTGTGGTCGACTCGTTGCAGACAGGAACGTTGATGCGCGAGAGCGCGGTCAAGGCAGGTCACCTGAAGGTGTTCGCCAACACTGAAGTGATGGACCTCGAGACGGAGAATGGCCAGATCAAGGCCGTCGTCACCAACAAGGGTCGCATCGAAGCCGAGTACGTCGTCATCGCCTGTGGTGTGTGGAGCCCGCGCGTTGCCGAGATGGCCGGTGCCAACATTCCGCTCACCCCGGCGGTGCACCAGATGGCCGACGTCGGACCGATCGACATCTTGCAGAAGTCGAACGCCGAAGTTGCGTACCCGATCATCCGTGACATGGACACGTTCTGTTACGAGCGCCAGACGGCAGGTTCGATGGAAGTGGGTTCATACGCCCACCGTCCGATCTTCATGCACCCGAACGACATTCCGTCGAACGAAGAGTCGGCGTTGTCACCCACCGAGTTGCCACTCACCCAGGACGATTTCGACCCGCAGATGGAGCAGGCAATCGAACTGATGGACATGCTCGGTGATGCCGAGATCAAGTACGCGATCAACGGTCTCTTGTCGCTCACACCGGACGCCATGCCAGTGCTCGGCGAGACGCCCGAGGTGAAGAACCTCTGGTCGGCAGCCGCAGTGTGGATCAAGGAAGGCCCCGGCATCGCCCAGCTCGTCGCCGAGTGGATGACCTACGGCTACCCGCACTTGTGCGACCCGCACTCGTCCGACATCAGCCGCTTCTACCCACACGAGAAGTCGGAGCACCACATCTACGCGCGTTGCGCAGAGCACTTCAACAAGACCTACGGCATCGTGCACCCGCGCGAGCAGTGGGCTTCGCAGCGCGACATGCGCCGTAGCCCGTTCTACGCCCGCGAAGAGGCGCTCGGCGCCACGTTCTTCGATGCGCGTGGTTGGGAGCGTCCGCAGTGGTTCGCCTCCAACGCCAAGTTGATGGACAAGTTCAAGGATGCGTGCCAGCCGCGCGAGCACGAGTGGGACTCTCGCTGGTGGTCGCCGATCACCAACGCCGAGCACCTGCAGATGCGTGAGTCGGTCGGCATGGTGGACCTCACCGCATTCAACGAGTTCGACTTCACCGGACCGGGCGCAATGGCGTTCCTCCAGTACATGTGCGTCAACAACGTCGACGTCGAAGTTGGCCGCTCGGTGTACACGCCACTGCTCACCCCCGGTGGCGGATTCCGAGGCGACCTCACAATCATGCGACTGGGCAAGGATCACTTCCGCGTGATCACCGGCGCGTTTGACGGTGGCCGCGACAAGTACTGGTTCACCCGCCACATGCCACAGGACGGCTCGGTGACCTTCACCGACATGTCGTCGTCGCTGTGCACGATCGGCGTGTGGGGACCGAATGCGGAAAAGACGATGGCCAAGGCCACAATGAACCTCGACGCCGAGGGTCGCATGGTGCCCTACGACGTGTCGCAGGCCGCGTTCCCCTACGGCTCGGTGCGCGAAGTGCTGATCGACGGTGTTCCCGCCTGGATGTTCCGCATCTCCTACGTCGGCGAAAACGGCTGGGAGGTGTACACCAAGATGGAGCACGGTCTCCGCTTGTGGGACACGATCGCCAAGGCCGGCGAAGAGTTCGGCATCATCCCCGTCGGTATGGGTGTGTATGCCGTCACCGGCCGTATCGAGAAGGGCTACCGCTTGATGGGCGCCGAACTCGAGAGCGAATACAACCCAGTCGAAGCCGGCTTGGCTCGTCCGAAGGTGAAGTCGGCCGACTTCATCGGCAAGGCGGAGTATCTGAAGGCACGCGAAGAGAAGCTCGCCGCCACGATGTGCACGCTCGAGATCCTCGATCACACCAGCAAGTCGGGCATCAAGCGCTACCCGACCGGTGGCAATGAACCGATCCTCACCAAGAACGGTGAGCGCATCGTCGATGCCAAGGGTCGTGTATCGCGCGTCACCACCGCGGGTGCAGCACCGTCGCTCGGCAAGTACCTCCTCTTGGCATACCTCCCACCGGAGCACGCCGTCGAGGGCAACGAGTTGCGCGTGATGTACATGAACGAACTCTTCCCCGTGAAGGTCGCCCGTGTCGGCAGCCAGCCGTTGTTCGACCCGACCGACGCCCGGATGAAGAGCTGATTCGATGAAGATCCTCGTCTGCGTGAAGCGCGTGCCCGCCCCGGGCGCTCGCATCAACATCACCGATGACGGTCAGGCAGTGGATACGGCGTTCCTCGGGTTCACCGTCAGTCCACACGAGGAGTGCGCGGTGGAAGCCGCGGTGCAACTCGTCGAGAAGCACGGTGGCGAAGTCACCGTGCTCACACTCGGCCCCGCCGAAGCCGAAGAACAGTTGCGCACCGCGGTGAGCGTGGGCGCGGTGAAAGCCGTGCTCGTGCCCATCGATGGTGGCGACTGGGATCCGCAGCGCACCGCTGCGGCAATCACACAGACGATCCGTCAGCTCGAGTCCTCCGAAGGTGCGTACGACCTGATCCTGTTCGGTAACGAGTCGGCAGACTCGTGCGGCTACCAAGTTGGCGTGCGCACGGCGTATGCCCTCGGTCGTCCGATGGTCAACGGCGCGAAGGGCTTGGAGGCCGAAGGTCAGATCGCCGTCGTGCGGCGCGAGAGCGACGCAGGTCAGGAGATCTACCAACTGCCGATGCCGAGTTGTGTCGGAATCAAGGAAGGCATCAACCTTCCCCGCTATCCCACGATGAAGGGGCGCCTCGCCTCGAAGAAGGCCGAGATATCCCGCGTCGTGCAAGAGGCACCAGCAGGCGGGTTGAAGATGATCACGCTGCAGCGTCCACCGGAGCGCGTCAGCAACACGCAGATTCTGGGCACGGGTCCAGAGGCGGCACCTGCAGTCGTCGATCTGCTCGTCGAATTGGGGGTATTCAAGTGAGCGTCCTCGTCATCGTCGAACACGATCGTGGAACCATCTCCACCCATTCACTCGGTGTGCTCACCGCGGCACGCAACCTTGCCAAGCAAATTGGCTCCCCACTCGAAGCAGTCACCGTTGGTGCAAACGCCGACGCTCTTGCCGACACCTGTGGCAAGTTCGGCGCAACGGTCGTGCATCAACTGCACCACGACGCGCTCGTCGATTACGGTCCCGAGGCGTGGGGTGAAGCGGTCACTCAGCTGATCAAGTCGATCAACCCGAAGGTGGTGATGGGTAGCGGCACCGACCGTGGCCATGAAGTGATCGCCCAAGTTTCTGCCCGACTCGACTTGCCGGCTTCGATGAACTGCACCGAGTTCGACGACTCGTTCAACGGATCGAACTCGCTGAAGGTGGTGCGCACCCGCTGGGGTGGCTCGCTGATGGAAGCAGCGGAGCTCGACGCACCGATAAAGCTCGTCACCCTCGCCAACCACACCGTGGATGCAAGCGAGTCGCCTGCATCGGCTAGTGCCAAGTCGATGAACGTCGACCTCCCCGCCGCCGTGTTGCACTCGTTCGTTCGTGATCGCGTGGAGCGCGTGGCTGGGGTCACGCTCGCCACGGCACCGGTAGTGGTCAGCGGAGGTCGCGGAGTCGGCTCGGCTGATGCCTTCGCTCCACTCGAGGAATTGGCCTCGCTGCTCGGCGGCGTCGTCGGTTGTTCACGTGCCGTCACCAACAACGGCTGGCGCAACCACACCGATCAGGTGGGTCAGACGGGTACCCGCATTGCTCCAGACGTCTATATCGCCTGCGGCATTTCGGGAGCCATCCAGCACTGGGTGGGAGCAATGGCTTCCAAGAACATCATCGCCATCAACACCGACAAGGAAGCGAACATCGTGACCAAGGCGGGCTACGCGGTGATCGGCGACCTGCACAAGGTGGTTCCCGCGATCTCCGAAGAGATCAAAAGGCGCAGGGGCAACTAACCTCTCTCCTCGGCGCGCGGGGTAGTTCCCGGGGCGCCATTTGTTTGGAGGGATTGTGAGCGGAGCAGAAGCAGGCGCCGGACGTCGGCGCGGTCGTGAGCGTTCGGGCGCACCTCGGTCGCGCCTGCCAGAGCAGAAGCCGTTCAAGCAACCGCGGATGACCTACGGGCCGACGCGCGTGCTCTCCGACGATCAAGTGGAATCGATCCACCTGGCCTCCCTGCGCGTGCTCTCGGAGCACGGCATCGACTTCCTCGAACCCGACGCTCGGGCACTCCTGCC
>JBDKEO010000106.1:0-2732 GCA_039795205.1 Actinomycetota bacterium | reverse complement strand
CAAGCCGGCGAGCGTTGCCAGATGTCGTCCGAGATGTCGAGAGACGCGCGAGGTGCACCCATGTACGGGAGTTGGAGGTGCATTGGCTTCCAGGTCGGGCGTGCATCGATCGACTGAGCTTGCAATGCGGCACGAACACGTTCGGCCGTTCCTGTGTCGGTGACGAATCCTGAGAACCAACATGCGCTTTCGGTACCAGCGACTTCGGGAAAGAACTCCACGCCCGCGAGGTCGGCAAATGCCTCGTTGTACTTTGCGCGGATCTCACGCTTCTTGGCGATGAAGGCATCCAGTTGCTCCATCTGCGCACAACCCACCGCTGCTTGCAAGTTGGTCATCCGGTAGTTGAAGCCCACGACATCGTGGTCGTAGTTGGCGCTCACGCGTGCAGTGGTGGTGAGGTGGCGCAGTTTCTTGACGAGCTCTTCGTCGTCTCCGGTTACTGCGCCGCCACCACCGGCAGTCACCGTCTTGTTGCCGTTGAACGAGAACATGGTGAGATCTGCGCCGAGTTCAGCGATCTTGCGCGAAAGCGACGTCGCGCCTAGTGCGGCGGCAGCATCGGCGATCACGGGTAGCGAATAGCGCTTGGCCACCGCAACAATGGCGTCCATATCGGCGGGTGTGCCGAAGGTGTGCACGGGAATGATTGCCGCAACTCGTTTGCCGGAGCCACGGTGGACGAGTGTTCCACGCTTCACTTTCGTGTTGCGTTCGAGTTCACTCACCAATTGCTCCGGGTCGAGCGTCCATGAATGACGGGAAACGTCCATCAACCAGGGGGTTGCACCGGCGTGCGAAACCGCGTTGGCCGTGGCGATGAACGTGAACGACGGGATGATGACGAGATCGTCACGTTCCACGCCGAGAGCTACGAGTGCTGCGTGCAAACCGGTGGTGCCAGCACTCGTGGCAACGCAGTGTTGCGAACCCGCAGCAGCGGCGACCATCTGTTCGAAACGACCGACGAATGGGCCGACGGTGGAGACGAAGGTGGAATCCACACACTCTTGGAGGTACTTGGCCTCGTTACCCGAGAGTTGAGGTACTGCGAGGGGGATCATTGCGCGCTGATGCCCGACCCGCTGAAGACGTTCTCGCGATACCAGTCGAACGTGCGACGAACACCTTCTTCCAGGGACACCTTGCCGGTCACGCCGGTGAGGGAGGTGAGCATCGAGACATCGGGGCAGCGGCGTGCGGGCGATCCAGGAGTTTCTGGAGCAGGCGTGATGGTCAGATTGCGGCCCACCACCTTGACGATCGTGTTGGCGAGTTCGCCGATCTCCACTTCCGGCGTGGAGTTACCGATGTTCAGCGTCTTACCGATGGTGGATGGTGACGCCATGATGCCGCGGAACATGGTGATCGCGTCGCTGACGTAGCAGAACGTGCGTCGATGATGAACGCTCGCCACGACGAGCGAATCGCCGTCTTTGGCGTTGTACGCCTTGTGCAGCAATTCGGGGATGACGTGTGACATGCCCATTCGTGGGCCGTAGATGTTGTGCAGACGGACAGAAGTGGCAGGCAGGCCCGAATGGTTGAACAAAGCCTCGCCGTAGGCCTTCGACAACAAATATGAGGTGCGCGGTGCGTCCAGATCAGTGAGGGCAATTGGTGTCGTTTCAGGTGTAGGTACCTGCATCGACGGCAGGTGGACGAGCGACCCGGCGTAGATCTCCGAGGTGGAAGAGAAGATCGCTTGCTTCAGGTTGCGCTGTCGGCGGGCTGCTTCGATCACGTTCATCGTCATCACGGCGTTGTCGGCGAGTACGGAATACGGACGTTCGAGTACATGACGCACACCGATGATCGCAGCGAGATGGAAGACATAGTCGTGATCGTCGCCAACACGCTCTGCAAACGTCGGTGCCAGAAGGTCGGCATTCACGATCGAAGAACGAGCAGCGACGTCGTCGAATGCGGCGTCCTGCACTCCGCGTTGGAAGTTGTCGACGATCGTGACGCTGGCACCATCATCGAGGAGCGACTTGGCGAGGTGGGTACCGACGAAGCCGGCGCCACCAGTGATCAGAACCTTCATGCGCGTGCTCCCTCACTGACGAGACCACGACCTACCTTGTGCACGCCGCATCCAGCTGCAGCGAACGCTCCAAGCTGCTCTGCACTCAGGCAATCGTTGGCATCGACGATGAGCGGCGTCTTGCCACCCAGCCACGAGCGAGGATCGATCGCACGGAACTCGCGGTGCGGTACCGCGAACACGACGGCATGGACATCGGGGCAGTGGTGCAAGTCGTTCGCCACTGGTCGGTTCAATTCATCCCAATGGCGCACCAACGGGTCGAAACAGTGGACGCTTGCGCCGTCACGCTCGGCCGACTCGACGAAGGTTTGCGACGGTGAGTAGCGCGTGTCGGCGACGTCTTGCCGATAGGAGATTCCCGCCAAGGCGATCGACTTGCCGCGGAGACCGCCGAGGTGCGAATCGATCAGGCGCAGGGGATGAAGTGGCATGTCGCGATTGATCCGCATGGCCAGTTCGCTCATGGGGAAGTCCTGCGTACCAAGACCGAGCACCTCGCGTGAGGCGATCGCTGCAAACTCCGGGTCCTTCGTCAGGCAGTAGCCACCTACGCCGAAGCCAGGTTGACGGATGTTGTTGTGTGTCGGGCGTACGCGGATGGCGTCGATCACTTCATAGAGATCGACGTTCGCCTTTTCGGCGAAGCGACCCCATTCGTCGATGAATGCAATGTTCGTGGCGC
>JBDKEO010000088.1:0-3512 GCA_039795205.1 Actinomycetota bacterium | reverse complement strand
TGATGTTGTCGGTGTTGTTGATCGCTGCTGCCACCTTCGGTTGGTCGCAAGTGGCCGAAGTGGGTGTCGGTGAGCCGGTGGCATTCCCCGGCATCGCCATCGCCGGTTTCATCGTCGGTCTCGTGACGGCGCTAGCCGTGGTGTTCAAGCCGATGTGGGCGAAGTTCCTCGCACCGGTGTACGCAATCGCCCAAGGCATCGCAGTAGGCGCAATCTCGAAGCTGTTCAACATGCAATACGACGGGATCGTGCTGCAGGCAGTCGGCGCCACGCTCGGCGTGTTCGTCGTGATGTTGTTGCTCTACCGCACCGGTGTGATCCGCGTGACCAACACGTTCCGTCGCGTGATCGTTGGCGCAACGGTTGGTCTGATGGTGTTCTATCTCGCGTCGTTCGTGGTGAACATCTTCGGGCCGTCGCTGATCCCCACTGGTTCGGGCTCGTTCAGCATCTTGTTCAGCGTGTTCGTGGCGGGTTTGGCAGCGTTCAACCTGGCACTCGATTTCGACTTCATCGATCAGGCAGAGCGCGCAGGTGCACCGAAGCAGATGGAGTGGTTCGCCGCGTTCGGTTTGCTCGTCACGATCGTCTGGCTCTACCTCGAGATCCTGCGCCTGCTGGCGAAGCTACGCGAGCGTTAGAAAACGCTGCGCTCAGGCGTGGCGGCTGGTGGGGTTCGCGGCCAATACCGAATCGGGAATGGTCGCCCCCGTCACTTCATCGGTGAAGTAGGAGCCGGCGTCCAATCGCTCGAGTGAGGCCTCGACATCGTTGAGATCGCGCTCGATGGCATCGAGATCCGGCTGTGACATGCGGACGATCATAAGCGAGTGGGTAGCGTGACCGCATGACTCCATTCCCACCTTTCGACGGTTCGGCCCCCAAGAAGCAGAAATTCGATTCGCCACCGGAGATGGGAATCGATCCGTCGAAGCGTTACTCGGCGACGATGGAAACCTCGATGGGAACGCTGGTGATCGCGCTGGATGCGATCTCCGCACCGAAGACGGTCAACAACTTCGTCTTCCTCGCCTTGAACCACTACTACGACGGCGTGATCTTCCATCGCATCATCAACGGCTTCGTGTGTCAGGGCGGTGACCCCGATGGAACCGGTCGTGGTGGCCCGGGTTATCGCTTCGAGGACGAATTGCCGAAGCCAGGCCAGTATCAGATCGGCAGTCTGGCGATGGCCAACGCCGGACCGAACACCAATGGTTCGCAGTTCTTCATCATCAGCGGTCAAAGCGGTGTGCAGTTGCCACCCGCTTACGCATTGTTCGGTCAAGTGGTGAAAGGTCTCGACATCGTCGATCAGATGCAACGCGTGCCGACGATGCCCGGCGATCGTCCGAAAGACGATGTGGTGATTCGATCGGTGACGATCAACGTCGCGGACTAGATGCCGCTCATAGCAATCGCCGGTCGCCAAGGCGCACCGAGCCGCGTCTCTCGGGACTCCGTGTGTTTCGCAGGTCGGCGTTACCTGGACTCGGTGTTGCGCGCTGGCGGGGAACCCGTGGTGATCTCGCCCCAGCCGATCGACGACGATGAGTCGGACGACCTGATTTCCAGATTCGACGGTCTGATTTTGATGGGCGGTGGCGATGTGAACCCCGCGCTCTACGGACAAGAAGCGGGACCCCACATTTATGGCGTGCTCGAGAGCCAGGATCACTTCGAGGCGAGCTTGTTGCGCGCAGCTCTGCGGCACGCCAAACCAGTGCTCGCGATTTGTCGCGGCATGCAGTTGGCCAACGTGGTGCTCGGAGGAACCCTCGTCCAGGATTTGAGCGAGTTGCCCAATGCGGCCGAGTTGGTCGACCACAAGCCGACAGGGTTCCCTGTTGGTGCCGAGTACACGTTGCACGAGGTCCGCCTAGAAAACGACTCGATCCTTGCCCATTCGGTGGGTGGCACTTCGATCCAGGGAGCGTCGTTCCACCATCAAGGAATTGGCACGTTGGCTCCAGGTTTCAAGCCGGCGGGATGGGCGCCGGATGGATTACTCGAAGCGATCGAGCATGAAGACCACTGGTTGGTGGGGGTGCAGTGGCATCCCGAGGACACGTCTGCGGATGACCCGCAACAACAGCGGATCTACGAAGCGTTCGTCGATCGCGCGCGTTCTTCTTCGCGACGCTGAAACGGCGAGTTGGGCGTGGTGACCCAACGAAACGCACGGGTGACACCTTCGCCAAGTGGGGTGAGCGCCAAGCGCTCCGTCAGTGGGAGATGCGGCAGACGAAGGAGCGGCCGCGACCAACGGGGCAACGTGGCCACCGTGGCGGCGACGAGCGCGAAGTAGGCGGAGTTGGCAGGGAACTCGAGCGGTGGAGTGAGTGTGAGGTATTTCACCGCGTCTCGCGACTCAGGTGTGCTGCGTAACTCTGGTCGAAACGCCCGAAGTTGGTCCTGCAAGGCGCGATAGGAAGTTGGTGGAGCAGGCACGCCGAGTTTGCGCGCGATGAGTGCCATGTCTTCCACGTAGCCATCGCGTTCGATGGCATCCAACTTGCGGGCGCCAAACCGCTGATAAGCGGCAAGGAAGCTGTCCACTTCGGCAACGTGCACCCAACGAAGCAGGTGCGGATCGTTTGCCGAGTAGTGGCGACCGTCGCTCGTCTGACCTTTGACGAATGAGTGCACGTGGCGGATGCGCTCGATCACTCGGTCGGCCTCGACGGCCGGACCGAACGTGGTCACGGCGAGGAAGTCCGCGGTGCGTTGGAGACGACCCCAAGGATCGTTGCGGTAGTCGGAGTGTTGCGCGACTCCCGCCATGGCGAGCGGATGGAGTGTCTGCAGCAACAGTGCGCGCAATCCACCGATGAACATGCTGGAGTCGGCGTGCACGAGGCGAACGGGACGATCGTCCGCGAACCAGCGGGCCCCTTCGGCGTCCAATAGATGGGCTACGCGTTCGCGTGCATTCGGACCTGCGACGCGATCGCGAAGCGCATCGGCCAGACGTTCGCGCACTGCTTCGATATCGGGGAGCACACAGACATCGTGCCAGCGAAATCGTCCGTTTGTCGTACCGAAGTGATGAGTAGCGTTGGGCGAGTGAGCAAAGAGGGCACATCAATGCCGAAGTGGGTGCCACGGGCGATCGTCATTTTCTGGGCGGCCTTCCTCGGTGCGTTGGCCGTTCGCGAGTTGTTCCACATGGTGTCGGGCTTCCTCTTGTTGCTGCTGGTGTCGCTGTTCCTGGCACTCGCCATCGAGCCGGGGGTGAATCGTCTACATGCTCGTGGTTGGCGCAGGGGCGCGGGAACGTCATTCATCCTGTTCAGCGTGCTGATCGCAGGACTCGTGTTCGTCGGGCTGATCGGATCGCTGGTATTGAACCAGGCCGCCGACGTGTTGTCCGACAGCGAGACATACGTCAATGAAACCGTGGACTTCATCAACGACACCTTCGGGGCGAACATCGATCCCGCCGAAGTGAACGATGCGATCAACGATCCGCAGGGACCAGTGCAGGAGTTCATCGACCGGCAACAGTCGCG
>JBDKEO010000066.1:0-2912 GCA_039795205.1 Actinomycetota bacterium | reverse complement strand
ATCACCGACGAAGAGATCTTCGGGCCAGTCGCACCGCTCATCTCGTTCGACGACGGAGACGACATCATCGCTGAGGCGAATCGCGTGGAGCACGGTCTCGTCTCCTACGTGTACAGCGGCGACGCGGCCCGAGCGATGCGGGTGGCGGAACGTCTGGAGTCAGGAATGGTCGGCTACAACCGGGGACTCGTCTCCGATCCAGCAGCTCCATTTGGCGGCGTGAAGGCGTCGGGACTCGGTCGTGAGGGCGCTCACGAGGGTCTGCTGGCGTTTTTGGAGACGAAGTACGTCGCGGGCAACTGGTGACCGAAATCGCATCTGGAATGCCAGCAGTACATCTGAGATGATGGTGTTTTCGGAGGGAGCGCGATGACCGACGACATCGACATCAAGACGAACTGGCTCGATCCGTCCACATTGACCGCCGTACGCGGACAGATGCCGATCGTGTACGTGGACGCGGTGCCGGTTCGTGTGGATGACATGGGTCAGATCACCCATGTGGGGATGCTCCTTCGTCAAGCGCCCGACGGTTCCATCAGTCGCACCGTCGTGTCCGGTCGTGTGCTCTTCGGCGAGTTGATCCGCGAGGCACTGGTGCGCCACCTGGAGAAGGACCTTGGCCCGTTGGCTCTGCCGCGAATCCCGCCAGACCCCTCGCCTTTCACTGTGGTGGAGTACTTCCCCGATCCGGACAAGACGGGTTTCCATGACCCGCGACAGCACGCGGTGAGCTTGGCGTTCGTGGTTCCCGTATCGGGTGATTGTCACCCCACCCAGGAAGCGTTGGACCTCGGATGGTTCACCCCCGACCAGGCGACGAGTGAACACATGCGCAAGGAAATGACGGGTGGTCACGACCGACTCGTGCGGATGGCACTTGCCTCCGTCGGTCGACTTCCGTGATTCGAATTCACTGATTCGAAATTGGTCTCGACCGTGGGTCGACTGCGGGTAATCCCACGTTGACGTAGGTACCTGCGAATAATCTTCACCACATGGCGGGCTCGCGTCGAACATATCGAACGATGGCTGCATTGCGCACCGCCCTCTTGGGTCGATCCACGGTGTCGATCACGTGTCGGCGACTCGATGGCATCAACCCACCGATCGACCATGTCATCGAGGAGGTTCGGCTTCGCGATCACGCGATCGAAGTGGTGTGGGACAACGGCGTGGTAATGAGCACCCGACTGAAGATGCTCGGTGCATGGCATCTCTACCGCAAGGGTGAAGATCTCCGTCGGCCGGAGTCACATGCAAGCGTGATCCTCGATGTGGGGCAGTGGCGAGCGGTGTGTTTCGGAGCGTCGCAAGTGGAGACCTACCGCGATTTCGATGTTCGCCGTCACCCCATGCTTGGCTCGCACGGACCAGATCTCGGACGCGATGACGCGGACATCGAGGAGTGTGTCGACCGCATGATGGAGTATGCAGAACGCGACGCGACGATTGCAGACGTTCTCGTTGACGAGCGCGTGCTCACTGGTGTCGGCAATGTCTACCGTTGCGAAGCGATGTGGGCGTGTGAGGTGCACCCGTGGGCAACGATTGGCATGTTCAAACGTGCCGAGTGTCGTGAGCTCGTCTCCTTGATGTGTGAAACACTGCGAGCAGACAAGCTCGGCGTGGGTCGTGTATCACGAGCCGTGTATGGCCGACAAGGCAAGGTCTGTATGCGCTGCGGCGATGTGATCAAAGTGACTCATCACGGCGAGGCGAACCGAGTTCTGTATTGGTGTCCTGGCTGTCAGACCACCCATCAACCGTTGACCCGACCCAACTTCACGCCCGCTTACGTGGACCGCGACGCGACGAAGGCCGATACTCATCCGGCTGCGCGCATGTTCATGGACGAAATAAACGCGAAGCGAGCAGGAAACTTCTAGATCGCGTCGAACGGCGCGGCCCGACTAGGTCGTGGCGATTGCTTGCATGATGTCCACCTTCGTCGCGCGACGTGCGGGATACACCGCGGCGATCACGCCGATGATGAAGGCAAGAATCAGAATCACGATCGTCGAACCGAGCGGTAGGCGAAATGCGGCGATGCCGTCGTCGGCCAGAGTGCCGATGAGCGCGAGTCCCTCGCCGATTCCGAGCACGACTCCCACCACCGCGCCAAACATCGACGTGATGATGCTTTCACCCACGACCGTGAGGCGCACCTGGTTGCGCGTCATGCCGACGGCACGGAGTAGACCGATCTCGCGACGGCGCTCGAAGACCGAGAGCAACAGGGTGATCACGATGCCGACCACCGCGATGACGATCGAGAGTGCGAGTAGGCCGTAGATCAAGCCGAGGATCTGGTTGATCTGATTGGCCTGGGCATCGATGAACTCCTCGCGGCTCTGCAACGTGCCGAGGCCCCGCTGTTCAGACACCGCGCCGAGGGCTGCTCGCGCATCGTCTTCGGACACTCCGTCCTTCATCACCACGTAGATGATTGAGTCGAACAGTGAGTTCGTCGTGCCGGCGAATGCGTCGCGGTTGATCACATATGAGCCGAAGAATCCATTCGGCACGAAGGTTCCCTCGATGGTGAGGTCCTTCACCGTTCCGTCCACGAACTTCATCTCGAGCGTGTCGCCGAGTTGCCAGCCTTCGGTGGTGGCGCGGTTGTTGCTCACGATCACGCCATTTGCCGAAAGCGTGGTCTGGTCACCCTGCACCATGTCGAGGTCGACCAGTCCGGAAGCGGTAGCTGGGTTGATCACTTGGACGAAACGGCCCTCGCCGTCCAGTTCGACGGTGGCGAAGCCAAGACCGGTTGCTTGCTGCACTTCGGGAAGGCCGGCGACTTCGTCCGACAAGGAGATGGGAAGTCCGCCGAAGCCGTTCTGCGGGGCAGAGATGGCATAGTCGCCACCGAACTGTTCGCCGATCACGCTGCGGATCTCACTGCGCAC
>JBDKEO010000181.1:0-12175 GCA_039795205.1 Actinomycetota bacterium | reverse complement strand
TTCCACGTGGGTGCCCTTCACCTGGGTCAATCCCTTTGCCACGTTGACGAGCACGATGAAGTAGACGACCAAGGTAACCATGAACCGGCGCGGGATCTCACTCGTGATCGAGTACATGTTGTTCAACACGGCCACCAGCACGAAGATCGGAATGGCATTGAGGGCGATCGCAAGAGGCGTCACCAATTCCCCCAGGAAGCGATACCGACTGAGCACGAAGGCCATCGCCACACCGAACACGGTGCCGACGATCAACCCGACGAAGGCATTGCCGCCCGACACCAGCGACGAATCCCAAATCAACCCGACGTTGCCGAAGAACTCACCGACGATCTTCGACGGTGAGGCGAGGAAGTACGGCTTCAAGTCGAAGCCACGGACGAGGGACTCCCACAGCACGAGGAACGTCACGCCGAACACGAGCGGAGGCACGATCGTCCGCATTCGCCTCGGTGAGAGCGCACCTGTCATGATCAGCGGTCCTCCACCCCGCGCACCGCATTGGCGTGATCGTCGTGGGTTCCACGTAGCGCCTCACGCACCGCAGTGATGCCGTGGAAGAACGCGTCCGCGTTTCGGGTGTCCTCCGAACGGTCACGCCCAAGGTTGACGTCGATCAACTTGGTGATCCGACCCGGGCGTGGCGACATCACGACCACTCGGTTGGAGAGGTAGACGGCTTCGGGAATGGAGTGGGTGACGAACACGACGGTGGACTTCGTCTCTCGACAGATCCGTAGCAACTCGCCCTGCATGTACTCACGGGTCATTTCGTCGAGCGCGCCAAAGGGTTCGTCCATCAACAACAACTGCGGATGTGCGGCCAGCGCACGGGCGATGGCAATGCGTTGCTGCATGCCGCCCGACAACTGCCAGGGATACAACTCGGCGAATTCAGGCAACTTGACCAGCTCGAGCATCTCGAGTGCGCGGGAACGACGCTTGTCCTTGTCCCAGCCCTTCAGCTCGAGCGGCAGTTCGATGTTCTTGGCCACGGTGCGCCAGTCGAAGAGTCCTGCTTGTTGGAAGGCCATTCCGTAGTCCTGATCGAGACGCGCTTGAGCAGACGACTTGCCATTGACCGTGATCGAACCCGTCGTGGGCTCGAGCAAGTTGGCGATCAGTCGCAGCAGGGTGGACTTGCCACATCCGGATGGACCGATCAGCGAAACGAAGTCGCCGAGTTCGACCGTCAGGTCGACATCGACGAGGGCGTCCACCTGTTTGGGTGTCCCCTGATTGAAGATCTTGCTAACACCGGCCACATGCACCGCGCTCATGCGGCCACCTCCTTGGGTCGATTTCTCATCACGACGAGATCAACGAGCGCTACGAGACCGGCCATGGTCAAGCCGAGTGCAGCCGCACCGAACACCGCAGTGAACACCTTTGCGGGGTCGGCCGTCGCCTCGCGCGCGTACTCGATGATCAACCTGCCGATTCCACCCTTCAATCCAGTGGAGATCTCTGCCACCACCACACCGATCACCGCACCAGATGCACCCAGCTTGAATGCGGGAATCATGAATGGCACTGCAGCGGGAAAGCGCAACTTCCACAGCGTCTGGCGCCAGGTAGCTGCATAACTTGCCATCAACTCGACCGCTGCACCGGGAGCGCTGGTAAGTCCACGCAACGTGCCCACCGAGATCGGAAAGAAGGCGAGGAAGGCTCCAAGAACGCTGGCGGACAGCCAGCGCGGCCAGACGAACTCACCAATCTCCAACTTGCCGCCCCACGCCACGACGAGCGGCGCAAGCGCGATCAACGGAACAGTCTGTGAGACGACGAGGTACGGAAGTAGCCCCTGCTCTGCGCGCTTGAAACGCGCCATCAGGATGGCGAGGCCAACGCCAATCGAACCTCCGAGAACGAATCCGACGAGCGACAGGCGCAGGGAGTACCACGCACCTGACAGCACCACTTGCCAAATCTGGGTGTCACTTCCCCGCCGCTCGGCACGGCCGTATCGACTGAGCATGTCCCACACGTGCGGCATCGCGGTGTCGTTCGAACGTGGCAGGATGCTGACTCCGAAGAGTGAGCCACCGTCCTTCGGGCCAACCAGCTTGTACGCCTCCCACAACCCGGCGACGAGTACGAGCGCCATCACGAACATGAAGGTTCGGTAGGCGGCTCGACGCAGGGTCATTGCTTGGCTTTGCCCAACTCCGTGATCGCCGGGAGGATCTTCTCGCCGTAGGCGTTCAATGTCTCGTCCTTGCCGTCGTGCTGCAGGTAGATCGCGAACTGATCCACGCCGAGTTCCTTCAGTTCGGTGATACGACGGATGTGATCCTCGGGAGTGCCGAGGATGCAGAAACGATCGACCACTTCGTCGGGCACGAAGTCGGTGTGTGTGTTGCCCGCACGACCGTGCTCGTTGTAGTCATAGCCTTTCCGACCCTTGATGTAGTCGGTGAGAGCCTTCGGAACGGGGGCATCGGCGCCATAACGCTCCACGATGTCGGCCACGTGGTTGCCCACCATGCCACCGAACCACCTGCACTGATCCCGCATGTGCTGCAGATCGGTACCCACATACGCGGGACCTGCCACGCAGATCTTCACGTCGTCGGGATTACGTCCAGCCTTCTTCGCTGCATCGCGGACCGCCTTGATCGTCCACTCGGCGATCGAGGGGTCGGCCAACTGCAGAATGAAGCCATCTGCGACTTCGCCGGTGAGCGCAAGCGCCTTCGGACCATACGCCGCCACCCACACTTCGAGTTTGCTCTTGCCACCCCACGGGAAGCGGATGGAAGAGCCCTTGTAGTCCACTGCTCGACCGTTACCGAGTTCGCGAATCACGTGGATGCTCTCGCGCAACGTGTCGAGCGTGGTCGGCTTGCCGTTGGTGACGCGCACTGCCGAGTCACCGCGGCCAATTCCGCACACCGTGCGGTTGCCGTACATCTCGTTCAGAGTGGCGTACGTGCTTGCCGTCACCGTCCAGTCGCGAGTTGCCGGGTTCGTCACCATCGGCCCGACGATCACGTTGCGTGTCTCTGCCAAGATCTGGCTATAGATCACGTACGGCTCTTGCCACAAGATGTGGCTGTCGAACGTCCACACGTGCGAGAAGCCGTACATGTCGGCCTTCTTCGCCAAGTCGACCACGCGGCTCGATGGAGGTGTGGTCTGTAGCACTACTCCGATGTCCATTGGCCCCCCTGCTATTTCGGTTGTGTTATCGGTTCTGGGGGAATCCCAGGTTCACCGATGATGTGCGCGGGTCGGGCCACCGTGAAGTGACGACCTTGCCGCGCGTATAGAAGTTGATGCCTTCCGGCCCGTACATGTGCTGGTCACCGAAGAGTGACGCCTTCCAGCCACCAAATGAGTAGTAACTCACCGGCACGGGAATCGGCACGTTGATGCCGACCATGCCGACATTCACCTCGTACTGGAACTGACGAGCAACGCCTCCATCGCGAGTGAAGATCGCAGTGCCGTTACCGAATTGGTTGGCGTTGATCGCGGCAAGGCCGTCCTCGTACCCCTTCACGCGCATCACGGTGAGCACCGGCCCGAAGATCTCGTCGTCGTAACACTTCATGCCCGGCTTGACATTGTCGATGAGGCTCGGGTTGAGGAAGTAGCCGGCGTCCTTGGCTTTGTCGGTTCCGTCCACCACCACCGTGGCACCTTCGCCCGATGCATTGGTCACGTAACCCGCCACCTTGTCGCGGTGCTCCTTGCTGATGAGCGGTCCCATCTCCGCGGCGGGATCGGAACCCGGCCCCACTTTGATGTTCGGAATGCGTTCCTTGATCTTGCCGACCAAGTCATCGGCGATCGCTTCCGAAGCGAGCACCACCGAAACCGCCATGCAACGCTCGCCGGCCGAGCCGTATGCGGCGCTGACTGCGGCATCGGCTGCCATGTTCAAGTCGGCATCGGGCAGAACCAGCATGTGGTTCTTGGCGCCACCGAGCGCCTGCACACGCTTGCCGTTCTTGGTGCCCGTCTCGTACACGTAACGCGCGATCGGCGTCGAGCCAACGAACGACACGGCGGCGATGTCGGGGTGATCGAGGATCCGATCCACCGCCACCTTGTCACCGTGCACCACGTTGAACACACCCTCTGGCAACCCTGCTTGACGCAACAAGTCGGCGATGAACATCGATGCCGACGGATCCTTCTCCGACGGCTTCAGCACGAACGTGTTGCCACACATGAGCGCGTTGGCGAACATCCACATCGGCACCATTGCCGGGAAGTTGAACGGGGTGATACCCGCCACCACACCGAGAGGTTGACGAATCGAGTACACGTCCACACCGCCCGACGCCTGCTCGGTGTAACCACCCTTGAGCAATGCCGGAATGCCACACGCAAACTCCACGTTCTCGACACCGCGAGCGATTTCGCCCATTGCATCGGCGGGAACCTTGCCGTGCTCGAGTGTGAGGATCGATGCGAGTTCCTTGCGATTGGCATCCAACAACTCGCGCATGCGGAACATGATCTCGGCACGTCGCGACATGTTGGTTGCACGCCAAGCTGGGAACGCCGCCTTGGCCACGGCGATCACCGCGTCCATCTCCTCGATGGACGCAAGGTCTACTTCGGCCTGCTGTTCACCGGTGGCGGGATTGAACACCTTGCCGGTCCGACCCGAGGTGCCACGCACCACTTTGTTGTTCACCCAGTGACTGATTCGCTCCATGGTTCCTTCTCTATTGGTCGGGGTATTTGGTGTGTCTTGTCGGTTGGCGTCTAGTTGAGATACTGACAGAGTCCACGCTTGATGAACTTGCCGTGACCCTTGCGGCCCTTGAACGTGTCGTTCTCCACGACCACCATTCCGCGCGACAGCACCGTGTCGACCTTGCCGTCGATCTTGAACCCTTCCCACGAACTGTGGTCCATGTTCATGTGGTGCTTGTCGTTGATGCCGATCGTCGTCTTGCCGTTCGGATCCCACACGAGGATGTCGGCATCCGCACCGGGCGCGATGATGCCCTTCTGCGGATACATGCCGAACATGCGGGCCGGCGTGGTGCAGCACGTCTCCACCCATCGTTCGAGCGAGAGATGGCCCTGCACGACGCCCTGATAGATGAGCTCCATTCGGTGCTCGACTCCACCCATGCCGTTCGGAATCTTGGAGAAGTTGCCCAAGCCGAGTTCCTTCTGGTCCTTCATGCAGAACGGACAGTGGTCGGTGGAGATCACCGCCAGCTCGTTCATGCGCAGGCCCTTCCAGAGGTCGGAGTGGTGTGCGTGCGTGTCGTGCTTGCTGCGGATCGGCGGCGAGCAGACGTACTTGGCGCCCTCGAAGCCCGGCTTGGCGAGGTGATCCTCGAGCGTCATGTAGAGATACTGCGGGCAGGTTTCCGCGAACACGTTCATACCCTCACTGCGCGCCTCGGCAACCGCGGCGAGCGCTTCCGACGCCGACATGTGCACGATGTACAGCGGCACATTGCCGGCCACCTTCGACAACACGATGGCGCGGTTGGTCGCCTCACCCTCGAGCAGGCTCGGGCGTGAATAGCTGTGGTACTTCGGGTCAGTCTCGCCGCGTGCAAGGTGCTGCTGCACGAGCACGTCGATGGCGATGCCGTTCTCGGCGTGCATCATGATCGTCGCACCGTTTTCGCTCGCCGTCTGCATCGCCCGCAGGATCTGACCGTCGTCGGAGTAGAACACGCCGGGATACGCCATGAACAACTTGAACGAGGTGACGCCCTCGTGATCCACGAGGTAGGTCATGTCCTTCAATGACTGTTCGTCCACGCCACCGATGATCTGATGGAACGCGTAGTCGACGGCGCAGTTGCCGCCGGCTTTGCGGTGCCACTCGGCGAGACCCTCATGGACGTTCTCGCCATAGCGCTGGAGCGCCATGTCGACGATGGTCGTGACGCCGCCCCACGCGGCTGCGATGGTTCCGGTCTCGAACGTGTCGCTGGCACTGGTGCCACCGAAAGGCAATTCCATGTGCGTGTGCACGTCGATACCGCCCGGCACGACGTATTTGCCCGTCGCGTCGATGACCTTGTCCGCCACCACGCCGAGCGTTTCCGCTTGTCCACGCTGCAGCAATGCGCTGATCGTCTCGCCCTCGATGAGGACGTCCACGTCGTGGCGACCGGTGGGGCTCACCACCGTGCCGTTCTTGATGAGTACCTTCGCCATGTCGTTACCCCCTAGTTCCTAACGGCGAACCAATTCGTCGTACGCGTCCGGGCGGCGGTCGCGATAGAACGCCCACCTGTCACGCACCATCTTGATCTTGTCCATGTCGAGATCGCGAACGATCAACTCCGGCTTGTAGGGATCGCCTACTTCGCCGACGAACTTGCCTTCGGGATCGACGAAGTAGCTCTGACCATAGAAGTCGTCATCGCCGTACTCGCTCTCGATACCGACGCGGTTGATCGCACCGACGTAATAGATGTTGGCTACTGCCGATGCCGGCTGTTCGATGCGCCAGATGTATTCCGACAAACCGCGGCTCGTAGCCGATGGATTGAACACGATCTCTGCACCATTCAGTCCGAGTGCACGCCAACCCTCCGGGAAGTGGCGGTCGTAACAGATGTAGACGCCGACTTTGCCGACTGCGGTATCGAAGACGGGGTAACCGTCGGTGCCCGGCGTGAAGTAGAACTTCTCCCAGAAGCCCTTTACCTGCGGGATGTGCTGCTTGCGATACTTGCCGAGGTAGCGGCCATCGGCGTCGATCACTGCCGCAGTGTTGTAGTACAGACCCTGCTGGACGATCTCGTACATCGGCAGTACCAGAACCATCCCCAGCTCCTTTGCCACCGACTGGAAACGCTTGGTCGTCGGACCGTTCGGGATTTCTTCGGTGTAGGCGTAGTACTGCGGATCTTGTACCTGACAGAAGTACGGGCCGTAGAACAACTCCTGGAAGCACATCACCTGCGCACCCTGTTTGGCTGCTTCACGTGCAGCCTCTTCGTGCTTGTCGATCATCGTGTCCTTGTTGCCCGTCCAGTCGGTCTGCAACAACGCTGCCTTGACGATTCGTGCCATGATCCCCCCTGATTACCCGGATGTTATGGTCAGGCTAGTTGCGACCTTCCCAACTGCGAAAGAGGATTCAGCCTCCGAGAACCAGTCCCACCAGGACGCCAAGTCCAATCACCCACATGCTCGAGACTCGGCTGAACATCAAGATGACGAGTGCCCCCAACCCCAGCACCCAGGTGGCTGGATCTACCCACGCCGTGGCGGCCAGACGCAAGACCAAGAGGGCCATCAAACCGACTGAGGCAGCGGTGACGCCGCCGAGGAGGATGCGCAACCACGGCTTCCGCTGCACCACGCCGACGAACCACGTGCAGCCGAAAGCGAAGACGAACGAGGGCAGGAAGATTCCCGCTGTGGCGGCCATTGCCCCCGCCGGTCCCTGCAAATCCCAACCGATGAAAGTGGCGGAGGTGAACACTGGTCCTGGCGTCACCTGCCCGACAGCGATCGCATCGAGCAATACCGACTCGGAGATCCAGCCGTCTCGATCCACGAGCATCGAGTCAAGGAACGCGAAGAGTACGTATCCACTACCGAACACGACGCTCCCAATCTCGGCGAAGCGGAAGAATATCCGCCACAACTCGGGCGCTGCCACGGCAGCAAACACCACCACGATCGCATTCACCGTGGGACGAACCAGGTGAGCAACGCCAGCGATCGCTCCACCGATGACGAGCACCAACAACTCCGGCACGTCGATGGCCGCAAGCACGATGCTTCCCACACCAATTACCAGGTGGATCGGCGAGCCGAGTGTGGACTTGCGTAGTCGTACGAGTGCAACGGCGATGATTGCTGCCACGACGGGATAGATGCCGTAACGCAAACGTTCGAGCACTGCGGTATCGGCGATTTGCCGATAGTTCGCCGCGATCAACGACACGATCACCACTGCAGGGAAAATAAATGACAGCCCGGCAACGACGAGTCCGCGCCAACCAGCTCGGCGTGAGCCGATCAACATCGCCAACTCTGTCGAGTTCGGGCCAGGAACCAGTGCAGTTGCTCCGACCATCAGCGCGAAGTCTTCTTCCGACTCCCACTTTCGTCGACGAACCACCTCGTCATGCATCAATGCCACGTGTGCGGCCGGACCGCCAACGCCGATGATCCCGAGCTTGACGAACAGCCGAGCGAGCGAGCTCAGTCGCGCAGGTTCCACGTCGGTCCGTCGGGAGTATCGCGAACTTCGATCGCAATCTCAGCGAGGCGATCCCGCAACACATCAGACAGGTCGAAGCGCTTGTCTGCTCGCACTCGTGACCGCAGATCGAGTACCACACTCATGACCGGCGCCAATGCCTCCCGCGGGTCACGTAGCCCATTCACTGCCAGGTCAGCGAGGCGCGTGATCATGCCGCGTAACACCGTGCGCGCGTAGTCGGCGTCGTCACTCTGCAGCGTGTCGGCCGACCACAGTCGCAACGCATCATCGAGACCGAGTGCCGCACGGGCAGCGCCGTCGGCATCACCGTTCGCCACCGCGTCATCGAACGCTGAGCTCAATCGGTCGGTGGCTGCGCGGAGCGTGGCGTCCTCCTCGACAGCGGCTACTTCGATTGCCTGCTCGATCCGCGGGCGAGGTGACGAGTTCGCCGAACGTGGATCCCGCAAGCGACCGAGCGAAAAGGTCTCGCCTGCCTGAATCTCCTCCGATTCACCTCGCACCCGCAACGTCACGACACCCTTGCCGGTCACTTCGGCAGTATCTGCCTCGATGTCGATGACCAGCGCGGTGTGCTCGTCCACGCCAAGCACCCAGGTCTCGTCATCCAGTTCGCTCTCGAGTTGGGCGAGCCGTCGTTCACCCATGTAACAGAACCGCGTGTCGTGGTGACCACCCTCGGCATTGTTGTAATGCGGGACGACTACCGCATCGATACCGAGTTCGCCGAGCACGTTGAGACCATCCAGCCAGCGCGGGTCTTCACCGACCTTGTAGATCTCGTAGACGGGAAGGGTGAACCGACCGAGAGTGAGGGCCGCCGCAGAGGCGAACGTGACGACACCGCCCTGACGCAATTTCGCGCGTAGCACTTCGGACATTGCGGTCCCCGACCATTGGCGCAACGCATACGAGGGCGAGCCAGGGCCAGCGAAGACATAGTGCGCATCGGCAACGAGCTTCAGTGCGCGTTCGACGTGGACCGAGTCGGCACCGTGCACTCGATCGAGATCGGCCGTCACGAGTTGCAGATTGATCGAAGTCTGGAAATAGTCGCGCGCCTTGGTCGACAGCTCGCTTGCGTTCTCCTGAAAGCCGTAGGGCGTGTCGAGCAAGACTGCCCGCGCGCCCTTCGGCAGTCGTGCTGCAAGTTTGCGGTGGGTGGTCACCATCGTCGGGGCGGTTTCACCCGATCCCATGATCGTCAGCAGTCGTGGAGTGCTCATCGAAAGAACCCCTCAACTATGGCGTGGTGCACCACGTGCGCAAACCTGTCCGGAAACTGGGCATGCAGATCGTGGTCGGCGGGGCTGAACCACTCGACCCTGCTGGTGGGTAGCAACGATGTTGCTCGCTCCAACGCTTTGCGCTTGGTCGCGGTAAACACTCCGCCCTCACCTTCGGCCGGCACGAAGAGCACCGGCACTTCGATGTTGGGATACAGCGCCGTCGGCTGATGTTCCCATAGCCCGCGCAACACCTCGAGGTGACGCTCGAGTGTGAGCCATGGACGAATGGTGGAGTCGGCGAGCACCTCCATGTTGTTGACCGTCGCTTCGATTCCCGACTCGGGCCAATCAGGGTGTGCTTCACGAATCCATCGACGGAACTCGTCCACGTGAGTGCCGAGCAGGTTCGGCGGGCGAAGCACGGTGGCACATTGCTCCCAATCGGGAAAGTGCTCACGCAACTCGAGGAACCCGCCGTCGACCGCCACCACTCCGCGAATCAAGTCCGGCCTGCGATGCGCAAGTTCGATCGCCACGTTGCCACCCCACGACTGGCCGGCCACGACGGGCTTCACCACACCTTCCGAGCGGAGCGACTCGATCAGGAGCGCCAGATCGTCCGCCACCGTGGCCATGTCGTAACCCGCATCCGGTTTGTCGCTGTGACCATGACCGCGTTGGTCGACGGCCACCGACCGATAACCAAGTGACGCGAACGATGCCGCAGAGCCCTGCCACAGAGTGGCATTCGAAGCCAATCCGTGGACCATCACGATCGCCTCACCACTCGGCTCATTTGGAGTCCAGTCGAGCACGCGCAATCGAACCCCGGTCGCCAACTCAACATGTCGAGACGAAGGGGCTGCCACAGCGGTCACACTACGCTCGCGAATCGTGAATGTCTTGTTGATCACATTGGATCAATTCCGCGCAGATTGCCTCTCGATTGCAGGTCATCCGCTCGTGCAGACACCGCACATCGACTACTTGGCACGTAATGGCGTGCGCCTCACGCGGCATTACAGCCAATGTGCTCCGTGTTCACCCGGTCGGGCCAGTTTGTATACGGGGATGTACCAAATGAACCACCGTGTGGTGGCCAACGGAACGCCTCTTGACAGACGTTTCGACAACGTCGCATGGCTCGCGCGCCGCGCGGGTTTCAATCCCGTGTTGTTCGGTTACACCGATCAGTCTGCGGACCCGCGCGATACGGATGGTCCGGATGATTGGCGCCTCCAATCGTTCGAGGGCGTGCTGCCCGGGTTCGACTGCCAGTTGTTCATTCCCGAGTTCGGCTACGAGCATCAGGAATGGATCGAACACCTCCGCGACCACGGATTCGACGTGCCGATGAACGCACAGCAGGCTCTACGCAGCGAACCGGAGCGTCCAGCTGAGTTCGGTATCTCTGCATTTCTCACCGACCGATTCCTCGAATGGCTCGGTCGCCAAGAAGGCTCATGGTTCGCCCACGCCAGTTACCTTCGCCCGCACCCTCCGTACTCCGCTGCAGGCAAGTGGTCGAAGGAATACTCACCAGATGACGTCGAGTTGCCCATTGCTCCGCACGACGAGCGTCATCCATTCCACGACTTCGCATTGCAGATTCCCTCGGCAAAGGCGCCTGACACCGAGGAAGGCATGCGCCACATGCGCGCTCAGTACTACGGAATGATCGGCGACGTGGATGAACAACTTGGTCGCGTGTTCGATGCATTGAAGGCACGTGGCGAATGGGACGACACGATGATCATCCTCACCGCAGACCACGGCGAACAACTCGGTGACCACGGACTCAAGGAGAAACTCGGATTCTTCGAGCAGAGTTACCACATCATCGGAATCATCCGCGATCCACGCATTCCCGAGCACAACGGTACGACCGTCGATCGATTCACCGAGAATGTGGACATCGTGCCGACGATTGCCGAGGCACTTGGTCAACCTGTTCCCATGCAATGCGATGGACTCCCGCTCGGATCGTTGTTGCGCGGCGATGAGCCCCGAAGTTGGCGACGAGCCGCCACCTATGAATATGACTGGCGGCACTTCTTCATTCGGATGGGAGACCGCGAGTGGCCGTGGGATCGGCGAATGGAACAACAGAACCTCGCCGTGCGTCGATACGAGAATGATGCATACGTCCACTTCGGGGACGGCACGTGGGCGGCGTTCGATACGCGACTCGACCCCACCTGGAGAACTCCGCTCACCGACACGTCACGCGTACTCGAGATGGCCCACGACATGTTGACGTGGCGCTCACGGCACCTGAACCGCGAACTGACCGGAATGCTCAACGAACAGGGTGGCATTGGCGAGTGGCCCGTCGGCGTGGAGTGGCGGGAAACCAAAACCGGCACCTGAGAGCACGTGCGTGAGGTTGATGCAGGTGGTCGCCTAGAGTTTTTCACTCGTGACAGATCCCCCGTGATCGATCGCTACCCCCCTACAAGAAAGTCGAACAATGCTCGCAGCCCTTGCACGCTTCAGCGTCCGCCGTCGCCGAATCACGGTCTTCGGAATTTGGATTCCGCTCCTGGTTCTCATCGGCGTTGCCTCGTCGTTCACCGGATCGGACTTTGCGACCGAGTTCGAGATTCCCGCAAGTGAATCGAACGACGTCCAAGCGCTTCTCGAAGCGAACAATCCGAATCGCGCCGGGTTCAGCGGCGAAATCGTCTTTGCATCTGCCACCGGTGTCACCACGGACGAAGTCAAGGCTTCGATGACCGAATTGTTCTCCAAGGTCGATGCCCTCGAA
>JBDKEO010000143.1:0-3955 GCA_039795205.1 Actinomycetota bacterium | reverse complement strand
ACGTCATGGGCATGCACGAACAGGCACGCAACGCGTACCTCTGGCTGGCTGACATACAACGACCGGATGGCTCGTGGCACAACTACTACTTCGCTGATGGCTCGGTGAAGGAACACAAGCTTGACACCAACGTCTGTGCATATGTTGCGACCGGCGTTTGGCACCACTGGCTGTGCACCGAAGACCGTGACTTCGTTTCTCGCATGTGGCCAACGGTGAAACGCGCACTCGAGTGGGTGTTGTCGATGCGCAAACCAAACGGCACGGTCCTGTGGGCCCGTGAAGTGGATTCCATGCCGTGGGATTACGCGCTTCTCACGGGATCGTCATCCATCCGACACGCACTCCACTGCGGGGCAAACGTTGCGGCGATTCTCGACGACCACCAACCGGAGTGGCGCGTGGCGGCAGACGCAATCGACGACCACATCAACGGAGATCTCGGAGTATTCGAGCCGAAGGAGCGCTGGGCCATGGACTGGTACTACCCCGTCCTGTCTGGCGCCTTGATCGGTGTCGAGGGTGTACGCAGACTGACCAGTCAGTGGGACTCATTCGTCATAGACGGCGTGGGAGTGCGTTGCGTGAACGACGAAGACTGGGTGACTGCCGCCGAGACGGCAGAGTGTTCACTCGCACATGCGGCCATCGGGGACATCGACACGGCAAAGGAACTTCTCGCATGGACACGTGCCCACCGCACCGATGGCGGTGAGTACATCACGGGAATCGTGTACCCGAATCGAGTCGTGTTTCCCGCCGATGAGAAGAGCGCATACACCGGTGCCGCCGTGATTCTTGCTGCCGACGCAATTTCTGGTGGCTCGCCTGCTAGCGAAATCTTTCTGCGGGCTACCGTCGTTGACTGACCATGCAGCATCTCGACGACGAATCTCTCGCCCTCCTCTTCACCGAGGCGCACACCGCGCACGACTTCAGCGGTGATCCACTCACCGATCCCGAACTTCGTCGTCTGCACGACATCGTGAAGATGGCTCCGACATCGTTGAACTCCCAGCCAATGCGAGTGGTCTACGTCCGAAGCTCAGATGCTCGAACCCGACTGATTGGGCACCTGAGCGAGGGGAACAAGGCAAAGACGGCGAGTGCACCCACCATCGCCATTTTGTGTTACGACTCCATGTTCCACGACTGGTTTCCCACCGTGCTGCCACACTTCGCCGCGGCTCGTGACTTGTTTCAAGACGAAACCCCTCGTCACGCATTCGCCTCTGGCCAAGCGTGGCTGCAGGCCGGCTACTTCATCCTTGCGGCGCGCGCTCTCGGCTACGTCGTCGGACCGATGACTGGATTCAACGCGGCCGGTGTCGATGAGGACCTGCTCGCCGGCACCACGCTCAAGTCGATCTGCGTCGTCAACATCGGTCAACCCGGAGCCAACGCATACAAGCCGCGTAATCCTCGCGTCGAGTTCAACGACGCAGTGACGATTCTCTGACCAAGCGTCTCAGGGCTTGCGCAACACGCGCAACGAACCAGTTCGGGATACGTCGACGAAACCTGCCTTTACCGCAGGCAGATAGATCTCCTCGAATGGTGCTCGCCCACCCTGTCGCTCGTCCTCGAACACGTCATGAATCGCCAACGTTGCACCACTCCCCAGGAGCGGTGACCACGAAGCCCAGTCGGCTCGTGCCACCTCGCGTCCATGTCCGCCATCGATGAACAGGAACGCAATCCTCTCGGACCACGAAGCCGCGGCAACGTGAGACTCCGCCACGACGGGAACTACGACGTCGCCCAGGCCCGCCCGATCGACGGTGGCGAGGAAGTGCGGCAAGGTGTCAATCCGACCAGTTGCAGGGTCGACGAGCGATGAATCATGCCACTCCCACCCAGGTTGGTTTTCCTCCGATCCACCGTGGTGATCGACGGCATGCAACTTCACGCCGCACTGTCGCGCCGCCGCCCCTAGCCACACGGTGCTCCGACCGCAATACGAGCCGATCTCCACGAAGTCTCCCGCAACTCCATCCTTCGTCGAGTCGATTGCGGCAGCGAACAATGCGTCACCCTCGTTCTCGGGCATGAAGCCCTTCGTGGCAAGAGCAACGTGCTTCATTTCCGCAGGCATCGTCGCATTCATCGCGTTGGACGCTACAGCCAAGGTTTTCGCCAGTGATGCTGGCAACATTGATGCCATGCCGAGCCCCCTCGACGACCTCGTCACACTCCTTGATCTCGAATTGATCGAAGTCAACATCTTCCGTGGACAATCTCCGATGGAGAATCGGCAACGCATCTACGGCGGGCAGGTGGCGGGACAGGCACTCGTCGCCGCATCGCGCACGATCGACGAGTCGGATCGCCATGTGCACTCGTTGCACGCGTACTTCCTGCGACCGGGCGCTCCCGGCGTCCCCGTCGTGTACGAAGTGGATCGCATTCGTGACGGCAAGAGCTTCTCCACGCGGCGCGTCGTCGCCATCCAGAACGGCAAACCGATCTTCAACCTGCATGCGTCGTTCCAGAAGCACGAAGAGGGCCTCGAATATCAGATCGAAATGGCGACAGATACGCCGGGCCCGGAAACTCTTCCCGACTTTCACACGCGGATGGCTCCGTACAAGGAAAAACTCGGCGAATGGTATGACCGCCCGCGACCGATCGACCAGCGTTACGTGGATGGTGACCCGATGACTCGGGCCAACAATCCACTGCCTGGACAGCGTGTCTGGTTCCGTGCCGACGGCACACTCCCAAACGACGAAGTACTACACGCATGCATCGTCACCTACGCCAGCGACTCATCGTTGCTCGACACGGCATTGCTGCCACACGGTCGAGGATGGATGGACGGCACCGTCCAGATGGCCTCACTCGATCACGCGATGTGGTTCCACCGTCGGTTCCGCGCCGACGAGTGGTTGCTCTACCAGCAGAAGTCGATCAGCACGTCTGGTTCACGTGGACTCGCCGAAGGGCACATCTTCACGCGCGATGGACGGCTTGCCGTCACGGTGGTGCAAGAGGGACTGACGCGTCTGATGAAGTGATTCCGCTCAGCGGCGCGAATCCATGAACATGCCCTTCAAGGCTTGGTAGTTCTCGATGCAGTGACCTGCACCGAAGACGACCGCCTCGAGCGGCTGTTCTGACATCACCACTGGTACTTGTGTGTCACGCTCCAAACGCTGGGCGAGACCCCGCAGCATGGATCCGCCGCCCACCAGGTACATCCCGCGATTGAGGAAGTCCTGCGACAACTCCGGCGGAGCGACGGCGAGGCAGCGCATCACCGAATTCACCATCTGAGTCACCACTTCGTCGATTGCCTCTCGCACCTCGGCTGCCGTCAGCACCACCGTCTTCGGCAAGCCGGTGACGAGATCGCGCCCCTTCACTTCCGCGTCGCAGTCCTCGGGGGTCGGCATGGCGCTCCCGATCGAGATCTTGATCTGTTCGGCGGTGCGCTCACCGATCGCCAAACCGTGCGCCTTGCGAACGTGCGCCTGGATCGCCGCATCGATGTCGAAACTTCCCACTCGCACGGCTTCGAGCGCGACGATGCCACCGAGGCTGATGACTGCGGTCTCGGTAGTGCCGCCACCGATGTCGATGACCATGTTGCCGACAGGTTCGTTGATCGGAAGATCGGCACCAATCGCTGCGGCCATCGGCTGTTCCAACAACTGTGCGTCAGCAGCACCCGCTTTGCGCGTTGCATCGGTAACTGCGCGGCGCTCCACTTCGGTGATCGCAGATGGCACACAGATGAGCACCTTCGGGCGAGAAAAGCGTGAAACACCCGCACGTTGCAGCAGCAAGCGGATCATCTTCTCCGTGATCTCGAAGTCGGTGATCGCACCACCGCGAAGTGGGCGTACCGCCACGATGTTTCCGGGCGTACGGCCGATCATGTCCCACGCTTCGCGACCAGTTGCGAGTACTTCTCCCGTGGTGCGGTTGACCGCGATCACCGATGGTTCGTCGA
>JBDKEO010000122.1:0-2636 GCA_039795205.1 Actinomycetota bacterium | reverse complement strand
CCACCACGTGCTCGATCGTCGGTGTTTGCTCGAGCGCGACATCTGCCTGTGACTTCAGCGGAAAGACTTCACCGCGCCGCCAGCCACCGTCGGCAGTCACCAACACTTTGGCGGATGCATCATTGATTCGGTCGGCGAGCGCCTGTGAGGAGAACCCCCCGAACACCACGCTGTGTACGGCCCCGATGCGCGTGCACGCGAGCATGGCGATAGCGGCTTCGGGAATCATCGGCAGATAGATGTTCACCCGATCGCCTTCGCCCACACCGAGATCACGCAGCACGTTGGCGAATTGCTTCACCTCATCGAGCAACTCGGCGTAAGTGATCGACCTCTTGTCACCGGGCTCGCCCTCCCAATGAATGGCGATCTTGTCTCCTCTGCCTGCTTCGACATGTCGATCGAGGCAGTTGTACGAAACGTTGACACGACCGCCGACGAACCACTTGGCGAACGGGAGGTTCCACTCCAAGTCTTTGGTCCATGGAGTGAACCACGACACCAACTCACGTGCCTGGCGCGCCCAGAACCCCTCGTGGTTGCGAGCAGCCTCGTCGTACAGTTCACGACTCTTCGTATTGGCCAGGTTTACGAACTCACTCGACGGCGGAAAGAGTCGATTCTCGGCGGCCAGTGCTTCGATCGCCTGTGGGTCTCCGGTCATCTCGTTCCCCTTCATTTCAGCGAGTAACCCCTTCACCCGCGAACACTAGGTTGACCGGCCCAATTTCGGCAAAGGTCAGCCGTTGACGGTTCTTTCTAGCGTCGCGAGCAACGTGTCGATGCCTCGGTCTCCCAGATGGAAATCCTGATTCCGATCTGCTGGTCCGCCCTGCACCATCGCATAGGACACGCCGATTCCCGCGGCCAACGTACCAAAGTGCGTTTCGCGCGAGTCGCCATTGTGAATGTCGATCAGGCCACCTCGTCTGGTGAATAGGACATGCACGAGCCCGGCACCGTATACGCCCATCAATACCTTCGTTCCCGACATCATCGACAACTGGTCGGCGAACGGGAGTTGTTCGATTCGTGTCACCTGAATCGGAAACCGCTCGGACACTCGCTTCACCATTTCTAATTCGTCGAGTAGTCGTCGTGAGCCCACCTGTGAACGAGAGATGTAGGCAAGATCGACACCTTGACCAGGCTCCACCCCGTCGAGGTAGGTATCTCGAATGAAGTCTGCGACTTCCCTTCTCAGGAAACCGTTTCCCCGCACATATGGATTCACGCACGGTTGTAGCAGCGTCTCCACTCGCACCTTCTCGAATTGATCCACCTCCTCCAGTCGACATCCAGGGTGGCGACGCAGCAATGCATCCAGTCCATGACGCTGGAACGGCGCAGGATCCTTGGGGCAAACGATGGTGACTGCTTCGCCCGGTAATCCAGTGAGCACATAGGCCCGGGAGAAGACATCCCGAAGCCAGTGATAGAGGTTCGTATTCCCCGACCACCAATTCAAGGCAAGAACTGGACCAGACAACTCGCGCGTCGGAGCATGGGCCCATCTGCCGGGATTGATTGCTTGATAGTCATGGGTCGCGAGCGATTCAAGGATGAGTCGATGACGCGAGTCGAACGCCCGACCATCACCCGCGAGCAGGGCACCTCTCACGGTTGCAACGCTCACGCCCACATCATGAAAGCGATGGTCGGTGCCGAGCGGCGTCATGATGACCGAGGTGGGCCACTTGTACGACTCCTGAACGAACTCGACGATCCCCTGACTACCGAAACCGACGTCGCTTGGTGCAATCAATTGACGGGACGAGCCCCGTGCAACAAGCACGGCGCCGTTGATTTTGAGTGACATCGAACGAAGCCACGCATCGACCGACTTCGGCAGCGCCTGGAACAGCCGCTGAACGAGTCGTTTCATGGTTCGATGCTAGGAGATCGTTGGTTCACGAAGACTGGACGATTTCCAGCACCGTGAAACCACCGAGGCCGCGCGGGTCACACAGTGCCTCGGCCTCACGCACGCGACTGCGCATCGTCATCGCCTTCAAATCGGGCCGTTCGCGATGTGCATCCCAGTATCGGTGGCCTTCCTCAAGCAGTTCGTCGATGCCATGGTTCCGCAGAAACTGTGCTTGAGTCGTCGGTTGCACATCTACGAGACCCAATTGGTCGATGCACACCTGAGCAGTGATGTCTTGTTCGCCGACATCACGCAAGTAATGCGAGCCACGCTCGTGACTTCGGTATGTCCGCAACCATTCGCGCCACGGCATGGACACCAGTTCGACGGTCTGCGGCGTGCAGTAATCAAACATCACGACCCGTCCATTTCTTACCGTCGAGCGAGCTGCAGCCACCCACTCACGCGCACCGTCTTGGAGCGGTAGCCGGCAACCATGCGGTGCTGTCTCGGGGAATCCCGGTGGCGACTCCACGCGCTCACTGAGCACTTCCACGAAGTTGCCGTCTCCATTCACCGCCACTCCTGCCTCGCGCCAACCACCGTCGAACACGAAGAGACGAAACGGCAGGTTGTCGAGCAGTTCATTTGCAATCACCACGCCATGCTCGACCGAGGCCGGCATTTCACTCACGCTGTGCACCGTGTCGGGGTGCTTACGCCGCTGTTCTGCGGAGAGCTCGACTGCGACGTACGACCCGGATCGCAA
>JBDKEO010000074.1:0-5228 GCA_039795205.1 Actinomycetota bacterium | reverse complement strand
AGCGCACACATAGACACCGCCACAAGGGGGTACTACGGTGTCGGTGACGGAAGCACGACGATTCGAACTACATCAGGAACTTCAAAAGGCCTTGGGGGTTGACGTGGCTCATACTTTGATGGATTACCTTCCACCGGTTGGGTGGAACGATTTGGCTCGGAAGCGCGATGTGGAGGTAGTCGAGCGCGACGTGAGAGCGGTGGAGCGTCGTCTGAACGTGGTCATCGGGGGAGGTTTGACGTTCGCCCTCGCGATCATGGCCATTCAGGTGCAGATCCTGCTGATCGTCTCGGAGATCGCCAGCAAAGTGGGCTAAGGCCCCCATTTGACGGGGCCTAGGTGGCCCCCAATTGACTTTCACGAAAGCGCAAACTGGCCCCCAGTCGTCGTTTTTGTAGTCATTTCGTAATACACTTTGTCCGTCATGAGCACCCTGATCTTGCTGGTGGTTGGCGCAGCGTGGCTGGCAGTACTGGTGCCGCCCCTCGTGCGCTCCCGCATCAATGGCTCCCCGAGCAACTCGGTAATGAACTTCCGCCGTCAGCTCGACTCCCTCGAGTCCGCCGGTGGCCGTTCGCAGGGTCAACTGCGTGGCATGGCCCGCCCGTTGGCCCCGTCGACTCGCCCGGCTCGTCAGCACGGCGCCATCTCCAACATGACCGGTGCGCTCGTCCGTCCGGCAGGCACTCGTAACCATCGTCCCGCCAACGTCATTTCGCAGAGCGAGTACATCCGCCAGCGTCGTCAAAACCTGGTCGTCGGTATGGGCATCACCGTCGTGCTGTCGCTGTTCTTGGCGCTCACCACTGGTTCGCAGATTTTCTTCACCGTGTTCGCTGTCAGCCTGATCTCGCTGGCGGTGTATTGCTACGTGCTGGTGCAGTTGCGCATCAAGCGCGAAAACGAGCGCTTCCTCAGCCGCTCACGTCGCCGCTACTAGTCGCCCTTCTTGCGCGGGCGGGCTTCCCGCTAGGGTTTGGGACGAAAAGCGGGGCTGTAGCTCAGTTGGTAGAGCGGTACGTTCGCAATGTACAGGCCAGGGGTTCAATTCCCCTCAGCTCCACGCAGTCGAATCGAGTGGGGGGAGCGTTCGAGTGTCGATGACATGGGATGAGGCAGTTGCTGCGGTAACCGGCCCGGGACAGATGTTCGAGTTGGTCGACGCCGAAGTGCGTGGCGTGAACATGAAGGTGTACAAGAACTGCCCACCGAACTTGGGGTTCGTCCTGGCCATGGCCAAGGGTCACGGCGACAAGACCTTCCTCGTCTACGAGAACGAGCGACTCTCCTTTGCCGACGTGGCCGATCGCGCGGATGCGTTGGCCAACCTGCTCGTCAACCACTACGGCATCAAGAAGGGTGATCGTGTGGCGATCGCCATGCGCAACTACCCCGAGTGGGTGATGTCGTTCGCTGCGATCACCTCGATCGGTGCCATCTCGGTGTCGATGAACTCATGGTGGACCGAGGACGAGATGGAGTTCGCGCTCGAGGACTCGGGCACCAAGGTGTACATCTGCGACCAGCAGCGCTACGAGGTGGGTGCCAAGTTCTGCGCCAAGCACGACATCGGCGTGCTCGCCGTGCGCGCAGACGCAACGCTCCCTGCAACGGTCGATCGCTGGGAAGACAAGGTCGTGCCAGGCACGCCTCACCCCGGCGGCGACGTGCAGCCCGACGATGACGCCACGATCCTCTACACCTCGGGTACGACTGGTCGTCCCAAGGGCGCAGTGTCCACGCATCGCGCGGTGTTGTCGTCGATCATGGCGTTCTCGGCCCGCAACCACGTGCTCAATGCATACGGTCGCCCGGCTCCCGGCGGGGACATTCCCACGTCGTTCATCTTGATCGTGCCGCTGTTCCACGTCACTGGGTGCGTCCCGGTGATGCTCGGTTCACTCATTTCCGGAGCCAAGCTCGTCGTGATGTACAAGTGGGATGCCGACAAGGCCCTCGAGATCATCGAGCGCGAGCAGATCACCAACTTCGTGGGTGTGCCCACGCAAGCGTGGGATCTCGTCAACTCGCCCAACTACGACAAGTACGACACCTCGAGCCTGCGCGCAGTGGGTGGCGGTGGCGCACCTGCACCAGCGAGCCTCGTGAACAAGGTGGCCAACTCGGTGAAGAAGGGCAGTCCGCAACTCGGTTACGGCATGACGGAGACGAATGCGTTCGGCCCCGGCATCATCGGCAAGGACTACCTGGAGCGACCAACGTCGACCGGTCGTCCGCTGCTGCCGATGCGCGTGGAGGTACGCGACGAGAATCGTCAACCACTTCCCGCCGGTGAGTCTGGGGAGATCTGGTTCTTCGGACCGATGTTGATTCGCGGTTACTGGAACCGACCCGAGGCCACCGCCGAAACGATCGTGGACGGTTGGTTGCGTTCGGGCGACCTCGGTCACCTCGACGAGGATGGTTTCGTCTACGTCGAAGACCGCGTGAAGGACATGATTCTGCGTGCGGGTGAGAACGTCTACTGCGCCGAGGTGGAGAATGCGATCTATGAGCATCCCGGTGTGTACGAGGCAGCCGTCTTCGGGGTACCGCACGAGCGACTCGGCGAAGAAGTGGCCGTCGCGATCTATCCGAAGGACGGAGTGCGGGTGACACCGGACGACCTGTGGAAGTTCCTGGATGGCAAGATCGCCAACTTCAAGATCCCCTCGCAGGTGATCGTGATCAACGAGCCGTTGCCACGCAACGCGGCCGGCAAGTTCCTCAAGCGCGAACTGCAACAGCAGGTCGTCAAGGGTACCCTCGTGCCCACCAGCCGATAGTCCCGTCTGGACTAGAGTTTCCGCACGTGCCAACAGGGGACGTCACGCAGGGTTCATCGCCCGTTTACGACGTCGTCGCCATCGGCAATGCCTTGGTCGATGTGATCGGCTCGGTCACCGAAGACTTCCTCACGCGCGAACAAGTGGTGAAGGGCTCGATGACGCTCGTCGACGCACAGCGCTCGGCGCACCTGTTCTCGCAGATCTCCGAAACGGTGCAGACGAGCGGTGGTTCGGCGGCCAACACCGCATACGGGCTCGCCAGCCTCGGAGGGAAAGCCGGTTTCATCGGCAAGGTTGCCGACGACACCTTCGGTCGAGCATTCGGTTACGACATGAACAAAGTGGGTGTGGGCTTCCACCCCGGCGCCATCAGCGACTCCGAGCCCACTGGTGCATGCATCATCGCCGTCACGCCCGATGGGCAGCGCTCGATGAGCACGTTCCTCGGCGCGGCTTCGCTACTCGAGCCGAGTGACATCTCGCGTGAGGTAGTGGCGAACGGCTCCGTATTGTTCCTCGAGGGCTACCTGTTCGACCGCGACGCGGCCAAGGATGCCTTCCGCGTGGCCTCCAAGTTCGCCCACGAGAGCGGTCGCAAGGTGTCGCTCACGCTCTCGGACTCGTTCTGTGTGGATCGCCACCGCGAGGACTTCATGGACCTGATCCTGAACGACATCGACATCTTGTTCTGCAACGAGTTCGAGCTTGCCTCGCTGTACCAAACGGAGTCCTTCGACGATGCCCTGGAACAACTGCGGAGCGATTGTGAGTTCGCCGCCGTCACCCGCGACAAGCGGGGCAGCGTGGTGATCAACGGGAGCGACCTCGTGGTGATCGAGGCGGTACCCGTCGATCAGGTAGTGGACGCTACGGGTGCGGGCGACATGTACGCGGCCGGGTTCCTCTACGGGTTCACCCACGGTATGTCGATCGAGGAGTGCGGGCACCTGGGGTCGTTGTCGGCCTCGGAAGTGATCACCCACGTAGGGCCGCGCCCCTTGGTGCAACTCGCCAGCCTCATCCCGGCGGGCATGCGGCGCTAGGGGTACACGCCCAAAAACGAATTTCAGGGGTGTGATTCATACCATATAAGGTATGAAATTGTGATTTTTGCCACACCCCCCAGCAATGATCACCCGATGCGACGAGTCGTGTGCTGGGGAAGTGGGCGAAGTCACCAGTGAGTCGCCGTATTCGCATTCTCGCTTGTGATCAGGACGCTGCCGTGAATGGCGCCATTGGTCACCTGCTAGGTGTCGCCTTCCGCACGCCTGCACTGCTTGATCAGCGGACGCACTCGGCGAGCGTCGAGATCATCGGTGATTATGTCGTTGCCAGTCCGTTGATGGCGCCGCTGCAAGGTGAGCGATTTGCCGCATCCGCCTATTCGCGACGCCCGTTCGCACCGAAACCGTCCGCGGTAGTCACGCTGTCCGGAGTTGGTGCAGCGATGCGCGACACGGTCTTGAAGCTCAACGTTCCAGTGGTGTGTCTGTCAGAGCTGTCGATGGCTAATTCATTCGACGATGTGAGTATCGAACGATTCGTCTGTCCACTCGATCACGCCTGCCAAGACTGCGTTACCCGCGAGTTTGGCCACACGGTGGACTCCATGCGGATCGCCCAGCTGTGTTTGCAGTTCGCCACGGTTTTCGCCCGTGACTTCGGGCGCAGCGACGGCTAGGAGAGCAGCGAAGTAACGGGAACTCGCAACACGATCGACAGGCGCACCAGCGTGTCGATCGAAGGTGCGAAGTGTCCATTCTCGATGCGGTTGATCGTCTTGCGATCGACACCTGCCAACTCGGAGAGTTCAGTCTGCGTGAATTCGCGATCGACGCGAAGTTCGTACAACTTCTGTGCGAGTGCCTGCTGAGTCTTGTCGACTACTTGCTGCATCTTCTTCTCTGGAGCCTTTTTCATCGACCTCACCTTATTGGAAAATGACTGCTCATAAGTGTGCTTACGAACGGTACAAACATACCTGAATCCACATATGTGGACGGGTTACGGGGTGTCTGGCTCGCGGAACTGAAGTCCCAGGTCGCCGAGGCGCACCAAGGTGCTGGCCACCCACGCCCCGAGCACCCCGAAGTGCTCATCGAGCACCTTGCTGGCCCCATCCTGCAGGGTCTCCTCAGCCAACTCATACGAGCCCTCGTAGGTGACCTCGAGGGCGTACTCCACCGGCATGTCGGGCACGTGGCAGATTTCCACCGTGACGTCGTTGCGACGAAAGGCGTTGGCACCGATGTTGGGGCTTTCAAGCGTGGCGACACCGCTGACGATGTGTGGATCGGGTTGATCGAGGAGCCGTTGCAGGCGGAAGACGATCTCGACATCGATCACCGGTGATTGATCGAACTCGCCTTCCACGTACCAGTGCCGGTAGAGCGCCTGGCTCCAACTTGGCCAGTCGAAGGTGATGTGGGCGAGTGC
>JBDKEO010000178.1:0-4722 GCA_039795205.1 Actinomycetota bacterium | reverse complement strand
TACACCACGTCGTTGGTGGCCACACACTCCACGTCGCAGCGATGTGCCAAACGCACCAGCTCGTCGTTGCGTACCGAATCGAGCGGATCACCGTGATCCCACAGTTCGACGAGCACCTGCTCACGACCGAACGCGGCGATCAGTTGGCGAAGCCGTCGTTCGGCAGCAGTCGGTCCATCGTGGAGCAACGTCGAGGCGAGCACGCCGCTGGCACCGCCTGTGAGTACACGCCACTCACCCGCGCTGAACTCACTCAGTCCCGCGATGTTGAACCGCGGTGCCCCCTTCTCGCCCGCCAACTGCCCTGCACTGATCGCCGAGGACAGGTGCCCATAGCCACGAGGCGAACGAGCGAGGACCACCACGTCGCCTTCCGTACAGCCGATCTCTGCGCCAAACACGGTGGGCAACTCGAGTGCACGAGCCGCCTCGGCGAAACGCACCACGCCGTACAAGCCGTTGCGATCGGTCAGTGCAAGTGCACGCAGACCGAGGGCGACTGCCGTTTCTGCGAGTTGTTCGGGATGAGCGACTCCGCGCAGGAACGAAAAATTCGATCGACAGTGCAGTTCCGCATACGGTTCGCCCTCGATTGCATCGATGTGCGCAGGTGCGACATACGGCTGTCGTTTGGCACCGAATGCGGGACCATCACCGCCGTCGTTCCATCCCGTCGTGCGCGGTGCACGACCGTCGGACAACCGAGCTTCGAGCTCGGACCACGGGAGGTTGGCAAAGGATGGATCGGCCCCCATCGCGGGGAGTGTACCGAACGTATGTTCGCTTGTTAGAGGAGGCGGCGGACGGTGCGCAGGGCCCCGACGAGGCCCACATCGGACATCTCGATTGCCTCATCCCAGCCAAACCACGCCACTTCCTGGCTTTCCCCCTCGCCAGGAGCGGGCTCGGCGTCTTCGCCGTAGACCACGTAGCGGACGTCCAGATGGGTGTGCCCACGGGGGCCGGGGTGGACATCCAAATGGACGAGCCAGGGGCCCGACTTGGGGTGGCGCACCGCGAGGCCCGTCTCCTCCTGGGCCTCCCGCAGTGCCGCCTCGGCGGGCGTCTCACCTGCCTCGACATGTCCACCGGGTTGCAACCACATGTTCAAACGCTTGTGTCGATGCAACACCACACCGCGCTCACCGACCACGATCGCCGATCCGGTGATGTGCGTCGGGTCGGCGTGTTCATCGAGCGGCGAAACGAGTCGCGGCACTGCACGCAAGAACTGATCGATCGACTTGCGCTCACGTTCGTCGCACGGAATGGCGGCAGAAAAGTGTGCGGTCAACGCCTGCACTACGTGCTGATTCCGCTCGCTCGTGGGCACTGACATGAGTCCAAGAATCTACCAACCTTGATGAAGATTTTTCATGACTCACGCATACCACGCAGTGGCGCGCCAACGACCCTGTTCCAAGGTGAGCACGAGTGCCCGTGAAGGGTTCTCCCCCATAACCACTTGCATTCGCACTGCACGACGATGACGCTGCGGATCCCACCATCGCTCTTCCACCGGCCACGGCCCCGACCATGAGACGACATCGAATTCTTTTCCGTCGACGACGATGCACGTCGGCACACCACTCATCTCGTGTCGTCCACTCACCACGATCGAACGACGACGTGCATCGAACACCTGCACATCGAACGGCTCATGATGTACGCACGCCGGAGTGGGACTCGGCAACGCACCGACGAATCGACGATCGGGTGTGACTGCAGTTGACGCACGATGAGCGAGGTCGACGAGGGCCACGGAGGTGCGGGCGAAGGCCTCCGCGGGGTCACGCCCACCCCGCCACTCGGCCACCCGCACGGCCTCGGGCCCAAGCAGGGAAGCCAAGCGCTGAGCGGCTTTGACTGCCATTTCGGCCTGTTCCCCGAAGGGATCCCAGAGGCCCAGCTGGCGACCCGTCGAGGCTCGCAGTTCGACCGGCACGAGTCGGATCACCACCACACCACTCGTCAACGTTCGACTGCGCACCCATGCCTCCATTTGCCAGCGCACGCGTTCGGCGATCGCTTCTACTCCCAAACCGTCGGACTCGTACCACACGCGCTCAGTGTGTTCACCGTGATCACCCTGCAATGAGACATGCAGGCTGACGCATGACACCGCATGGTCGACGAGGTGTGCGCACAACTCGGTGGCCATCTCACGACTGCATGCCACCACCCGGTGCAGGTCTTCGACCGGATCTTCGAAGTGTCGCGCGGTGGCGTGATCGGGTGGTGGCGCCAAGACGATCGGTGGATGTCGATCGAGGCCACGAGCGAGGCGGTGGATCTCCACGCCGAGCGCACCAAAGCGAGCTCCCAGCAACTTCTCCTCGATCGCCACCAGATCGCCCAGGGTGTACACACCGAGACGCTGCAGTAACGAGATCATCTCGATCGGCACGGCGGCATGCACGGAGAGCGCCGTCACGGCTTGACGCGAGAGCAACTCCGCACTTCGTCCCATCGGAACGACGACACCCGGTCGATCGATGGCAGATGCAGCTGCGACCATCGCCATGAGACGTCCGTCGGCGATCCCCACTCCGAAGTGCAACGGAGCATCGCTGGCGGCGACGAGCGCGCGCAAGCGTTCGGCGAGTGCGTCATCGCCGCCGACATATCGCGACGGGCCACGCGTGGGCAACACCATCGTTCCTGGCGCACCCACCTCCACGAGTGGCACCAGCTCGGATACGGCTCGCACCACCGGTTCGAAAGCCAACCGGTCGCGCTCGGGCTGGTCGCCAACGACGATCAGGTCGGCGCAGGCGGCCTGCGCTTCGCGCCGGCGCATACCCGTGCGCACTCCGGCGACTCGCGCCGGTGCACTACAGGCGACCACGCGTTGGGCATGCAGCACCGCCACCACGTCGTGGCGCTCACCGCGGGCAACGAGTTCGCGCTGCATCGCCACTGCTGGCCAATCCGGAAACACGAGTGCCGCCACTCGAGTGACGGCGTCACGCGACACGTCAGTACGGCGCGGGCAACGCCACACGCCTGGCGGCATGCAGCGAAGCCGGCACGCGCCGACCACTCACCTCGACCATCACGTCGCGTCCGCGTACGTGACCGTGGCCGCTACCGATGCCGCTCCAGCCCGTGGTGACGGTGTGCAACACCACGTCGGGTTGGAACACGGGTTGGCGCGCATGTCGACCGTCGACATCGACGAGGATGAGTACCGCGCGCCGGGCGAGCACGCGTTGTTGCACCTTGCGCGCTTCGCCGACCGAGATCCGCGATGGCACTTCCACCAGGGCCAACTCGAAACCCTCCACCGCAGCGCCGAGTGCGGCCGACCATTGCGTGGATGACGACGGAGGCGTGACGAGCACCGTGCGCTCAAGTGCCACCCCTTGTTCGTGAGCAGCGAGCAAACCCAGATCGCCGAGACCGAATACTGCCAACCACGACCCGCTACGAGACGCACCGGCCACGACGGCGAGAGCGAGCGAGAGTGCGGCATCGCCGGAACAGAGCACGCTGCGCCCGCGCACGAGGCCGTCGGGCAACACCGCAGCGAGCGACTCGATCACGGCAAGCGCTGGACGATCGACTCCGGTGGCTGATTCGGCGAGTGATCCGGAAAGGGTTCCAGTGAGCCTCATGGGCGTCACTGTAGCGAACGTATGTTCGCTATTTACTGGAGCGGCGAGCCAACTGGCTGAGCGACTCCACGAGGTGACGAGCGTCCTTCGACCACTGGTCGGCACCGACGAGTTCGACGGTCTCCTCGTTGCGGATACCGGCTCCCCCGACGAAGATCGGCACGCCGGGTTGGAGCACCTTGCGAATCTCCATCACCGACTCACGCGCCGCCGTCACCGACGTCGTCATCGTCACTCCCACACACACCGCCACGACGTCGTTGCTCTGGCGGACTGCTTCGGCGAACGAATGCGCCGGCATGTTGCCCCCGAGGTCGTGCACCGCCCAACCTTCACTGCGCACGAGATCGGCGATCATCGCCACGGTCATCGCATGTTCTTCACCTCGCGGCGCTCCCATCACCACGGTGCCCTTGCTCACGCCGCGCCGCGAGAACCGACTGCCCACTTGACTCATCAACCGCATTGCAATGTTGGTGGCACGGTGCTCCACGAAGATCTCGATGTCGCCGCGCTCCCATTGCGCGCCGATCGACACGAGCGCCGGCGCCAACACCTCGAGATACAGGTAGTAGAGGTCGTTGCCGGCACGCAGCACCGAGTCCATCACTTCGAGCGCACCGCGGTCGTCGCCTTCCATCAATCGCGACTCGAGTCGCTCTGCCCACGGCGCTCGTGCACGACCTTGCGCCGAGTCCGCTGAAGGTGCGTCGAGCTCGGCCACCCGCGACTTCTTGAATGCCTCGAGATCCGCCGTCGACACGAACCACGTGCGGCCGACCTTCTTGGCAGGGAGCAGGCCCTGCCGGACATAGCGATACACCGTCATGTAATGGACGTTGAGCATCTGGGCCACGTCCTGCAAAGAAATATCGGTGTTCAGCATCCCCTAGGAATTGTCACATGGGGTTCCCCGCGGGGGTCTAACCCAGCCCCGTGAAAGTGCCGCAAATACGCGAAAAAACGGCTACTTCGCGGCGCGGGCTATTACCTAGCCCGCTGCGCGGGCTTTGGCCAGGGCGGCCTGGGAGCGAGCCAGCAAGTGGGCCGGCACGCGGGCAAGATCTGGGTTGGCGGGAGCATCTCCCCCAGCGGCTGGTGCCGC
>JBDKEO010000162.1:0-4534 GCA_039795205.1 Actinomycetota bacterium | reverse complement strand
TCGCCGACCTCGGTGTGCCGCAGAAGATCGACGAAGGGCTTGCTGCTGCTGGATTTGCTGGCCCTTTCGCCATCCAGAAGGAGGCCATCCCCGTGGCGCTCACGGGCGACGACGTGTGTGGTCGTGCGCGAACCGGGTCGGGCAAAACACTCGCCTTCGGCATCCCGATGATGGCCCGTATCGACTCGCCGGCCGCCTCGATGGCCCCGCACGGGCTCGTCCTCGTGCCCACCCGCGAGCTCGCCCTGCAGGTGTCCGAAGTACTCGGCCCGATCGGTGATCACTGCGGTGTCAAGGTGCTCGCCGTCTACGGCGGTGCGGATCGCGACAAGCAGGTGAAGCAGCTGGCCAAGGGAGCGGATATCGTCGTGGCCACACCATTGCGTTTGATCGATTTGATGAAAGCCGGTGAGTGCGACCTGAGCGCCATCCAGGTAGTCGCCATCGACGAAGCCGACCGCATGGCAGACGAAGGATTCATGCCCCAGGTGGAGTGGATCCTGCGTCACGTGACGGCACCACACCAGACGATGTTGTTTTCAGCGACGCTCGACGGCCAGGTGGCCACGCTCGTCAAGCGCTACATGAAGTCGCCCAAGGAAGTGTCGATCGATTCACCCACGGACACGGTCGGCACGATGCGCCACCTGTTCCTTGCCGTGCACCACATGGACAAGGATCGCGTGATCGACTCGATTGCCAAGACCGCCGGTCAGACGGTGGTGTTCTGTGACACCAAGCGCTCGTGCGACAAGGTGGCCGAGGCACTGCAGAAACTCGGCGCGAATGCTTCGGCACTGCACGGCGACATGCCGCAGAGCGCGCGCGAGCGCGCACTTTCACGCTTCGAGAAGAACGAACTGCGGATCCTGGTTGCCACCGACGTTGCTGCGCGCGGCATCGACATCGACGACGTGGCAGCCGTCATCCATTACGTACCGCCTCTCGACGTCAAGACCTACCTGCACCGCTCGGGACGCACGGCGCGCGCCGGCCGCGACGGCTGGGCAGTGACCCTGGCGGAGTACAACCAGCACACGACGTGCCGGATCATTCAGCGCGGCTTGCGCCTCGACATTCAGGAGCCGATCGAAGTGTTCTCCAACGATCCGCGATTGGCGGATCTGATGTCGTTCTTCGAAAAGAAGTAGCTAGCGACTGGCGAGCCACGAGGGCCGCGTCGACTCGAAAGCAGAAATTGCATCGGCCTTCGACATCGTGATGCCGATGTCATCGAGCCCTTGAATGAAGCGCTCCTGGGTGGCCGTATCCATGTCGAAACGTTCGGCGATACCCGTGCTCGGAATCTCCACTGACAAGCGGTGCATGTCGATCGTGATCTCGCAGGTGGGATCACTTTCGATGGCGTCCCAGATGCGGGAAACGACCGATTCGGAAAGCGTGACGGGAACGAGACCATTCTTGGTGCAGTTGTTGCGGAAGATGTCGCTGAAGCTCGGCGCAATCACGGCATCGAATCCGCCCTGCTGAATGGCCCACACTGCGTGCTCGCGCGACGAGCCGACACCGAAGCTCGGACCAGCCACGAGGATCGACGCACCCGAGTAACGCTCGTCGTTGAGCACGAAGTTGCGGTCGTCACGCCACGTGGAGAAGAGTCCCTTTTCGAAACCGGTGCGCTCCACGCGCTTCAGCCACTCGGCAGGAATGATTTGATCGGTGTCGACGTCGGAGCGACGAAGCGGCACACCGCGTCCCGTGATCACGCTGACCTTCTTCATGCGAGATCCTCGGGGGTGGCGAACTTGCCGGCCACGGCGGTGGCAGCAGCGATGGCGGGGGAGACGAGGTGGGTGCGTCCGCCACGACCCTGACGACCTTCGAAGTTGCGGTTGCTCGTGCTCGCTGCGCGCTCGCCTTGAGCGAGCTTGTCGGGGTTCATTGCCAGACACATCGAGCAGCCAGGCTCACGCCAGTCGAGGCCCGCCTCGGTGAAGATCGTGTGCAGGCCCTCTGCCTCGGCCTGCTTCTTCACCTGGTGACTGCCGGGCACGACCATTGCGCGCTTCACACGCACCTTGCGACCCTTCACCACGCTCGCCGCCAGTCGCAGATCCTCGATGCGGCTGTTGGTGCATGATCCGATGAACACGGTGTCGACGGCGATGTCGCGGATGCGCGTTCCCGCCTCGAGGCCCATGTATTCGAGTGCACGAGCGACGGTGTCGCGGGTGGTCGGATCGCTGAAGTCGCTCGGCGCAGGAATGCTCCCGTTGATGTCGGTGACTTGAGCAGGGTTCGTGCCCCACGTGACATGCGGAGCGATGGTCGCCGCATCGATGACCACTTCCTTGTCCCACTTCGCACCTTCGTCGCTGACGAGCGTCTTCCAGTCGGCAACCGCCGCATCCCACTCGGCACCCTTGGGTGCGAACTCGCGACCCTTCAAGTACTCGAACGTGACGTCGTCGGGTGCGATGAGTCCGGCCTTGGCGCCTGCCTCGATCGACATGTTGCAGATGGTCATGCGACCTTCCATCGACAGCGAGCGGATCGCAGAACCGCGGTACTCGATGACATGTCCGATGCCGCCGCCGGTGCCGATCTTGCCGATGATCGCCAGAATGATGTCCTTGGCCGTCACCCCTGGCGCGAGTACACCGTCGACGGTGATGCTCATCCACTTCGGTCGTGACTGGGGAAGTGTCTGCGTGGCAAGTACGTGTTCGACTTCGCTCGTGCCGATGCCGAAGGCAAGTGCGCCGAATGCCCCGTGCGTTGCGGTGTGACTGTCACCGCACACGATGGTCATTCCTGGCAACGTGCGACCTTGCTCGGGGCCGATGACGTGCACGATTCCCTGACGCTCGTTGCCCATCGGGTAGAGCGTGATGCCGAACTCTTCGGCGTTCTTGCGCATGACTTCGAGTTGCTTGGAGGAGATCGGGTCGGCCACGGGGAGGTGAATGTCGGCGGTGGGCACGTTGTGGTCCTCGGTGGCCACGGTGAGATCCGGGCGACGCACGGTGCGACCGTTGATGCGCAGACCATCGAAGGCCTGCGGGCTCGTCACTTCGTGCACGAGGTGGAGATCTATATAGAGGAGATCGGGTTCGTTGGTGCCGCGAGCCACCAGGTGGCGATCCCACACCTTTTGGGGGAGCGTGAGCGGGGAAGTCACGCCACTATTCAACCGCGTGGCGGGCAGGTTTTGTCGGTCGGACCGCCTGTTCGATCCACACATCTCGGCAATGAACGAGCCCGATACTCCTCTCACCCTTGCCACCTGCGTGGAGCGCAGCCTGCACCTCTCGCTCGATGGTTTCGACGAGCACCAAGCCCGGCTCTACGGGGTCTCCGTGGTCGATGAAGAGGCCGCGAGAAATCAGGAAGACGGTGCATTGCGCATCACCTTCCTCGCCGAACATGGCGACGTGTACGAGTTGCTCGACGCGCCAACTTCGTCGGTGGTGCGCATGTTCGACGGCGCGGCAGTGCTCACCTCGGGTTGGGCCGCGCCGATTAACGACGAGGGAAGCGACGTTCCGCCAAGTCAACACCCCGAGCGTCGGCGTGTGCGCCTCGTCGTCGTGGTGTGTGATGAAGGCGTGGCTTCGGTACTCAGGTTTGCCGACACTCCCGATGACGTGATCACCGATGCCGGTGCAGCGCGCGGAAGCCTCGCCGATGCCGTGACTCATCTGTGGTTCGATCCGCCAGTGCATGCCGTGCGCCGATAACTTGAAGGAGTGACCAACGGCGAGTTCGCCCCAAACTCTGCGTGGGCCGCCGAGGTAAAGCGGCTGGCCAAAGAGCGCGACGCGGTGATCCTCGCGCACAACTACCAAGTAGGGGAGATCCAGGACATTGCCGATCACGTCGGTGACTCCCTCGCCTTGTCGCGAGTGGCGGCCAAGGCCGACGCGCAGACCATCGTCTTCTGCGGCGTGCACTTCATGGCCGAGACCGCCAAGATTCTGAGCCCCGACAAGACGGTGATCATTCCCGACGCGGCTGCCGGTTGTTCGCTGGCCGACACGATTAATGCCGAGCAGTTGGCTGCGTGGAAGGCCGAGCATCCGGGCGCAGTGGTGGTGAGTTACGTCAACACCACCGCCGCGGTGAAGGCGCTGACCGACATCTGCTGCACCTCGTCGAACGCCGTCGACGTGGTGAACTCGATTCCACGCGACACCGAAGTGTTGTTCTGCCCCGATCAGTTCCTCGGTGCCCATGTGCAGCGCGAGACCGGCCGCGACAACATGCACATTTGGATGGGCGAGTGCCACGTGCATGCCGGCATCAACGGTGAAGAGTTGCGTTCGATGGTGGCACGTGAGCCCGAAGCCGAATTGTTCATTCACCCTGAGTGTGGGTGTGCAACCTCAGCCATGTATCTGGCTGAGACGGGAGTAGTACCAAAGGAACGCACCAAGATCCTCTCCACCTCAGGCATGGTGGCTGCCGCCGAAAAGACGAAGGCGAAGAAGGTGTTGGTCGCCACTGAGACGGGCATGTTGCACCAGTTGAGCAAGGCCAACCCGCTCACCATCTTCGAACCCGTCAATCGCGC
>JBDKEO010000085.1:0-5784 GCA_039795205.1 Actinomycetota bacterium | reverse complement strand
CGAATACGTGACGAGTCAGGTCGCCGGATCGGGTCGTACGTGGATGGCGCTTGCACCAGTCCAGCCAAGAATGCGCCCTGCACTGCGGTCAGCTGTGTGACTGGAACCCCGAAGTACACCTCGGCCGCCGCACGTAAGCCATAAGCGTTGTTACCGAAGAACACAGTGTTCAGGTAGCGCTCGAGAATGTCGCGCTTGGGTACCTGTTTTTCGAGCATCGCGGCATAGCGAGCCTGCAAGATCTTGTATCGACCATCCCTACTCAGACCAGCGAGAAACTCGTTCTTCACCACCTGCTGCGTGATGGTCGACGCACCTTGCCTCGACGAAGAGGCTTGGTAGTTGGACAACAGCGCACGAACCGTGGCACGCAGGTTGACGCCTTTGTGGCTGAAGAAAGTCGTGTCCTCCACGGCGAGGAACGCGGCGATCACGGGTTCAGGAACGCTGTCCACGGGAGTGCGTTGAGCATTTTCCAGTTGGAAAACACCAATCTGCTGACCGTTGACGTCGTAGACGACGCTGCGCTGGGAAAGTCCAGTGAACTGCGAGAGGTTGACGGGTATCACCGAGTGACCGTTCAACACGCCCCAAGCCGCCGGAGCCATGGCCGTTACTACGGCTGTGAGAAACAGTGCTCCGGCAAGAATGGTGACCGAGAGCCGAATACCGAGTCGGACGTGGGGGCTCACTACGCCTCAAACGCTACTCTGCCCCCATGACGACCGTTCGGCAAGCCCCCATCAAGCCCTTTCGCTTCGGCGTACAAGTGTCCTCTGCGCCGGATGCGGCGTCATGGGTGTCTCTTGCACGAAAGATCGAGGATCTCGGATTCGCCACGTTGACGATGCCCGATCACTTCACCGATCAACTTGCCCCGATGCCCGCACTTATGGCTGCCGCTCAAGCGACCACCAACCTGCGGGTCGGTGCACTCGTGTGGGACAACGACTACAAGCACCCAGTGGTGTTCGCCAAAGAGATCGCCACGCTCGACGTGCTTTCGAACGGACGTGTCGAACTGGGCATCGGAGCAGGCTGGATGAAAACGGATTACGAACAATCCGGAATTCCCTATGACACTCCGGGTGTGCGCATCGATCGCATGATCGAGGGCATCCAGGTGATCCGCGGTGCATGCGCAAATGGTCCGTTTTCATTCAGCGGCAAGCACTACCAAATCTCCAACTACGAAGGTCTGCCCAAGCCAGTGCAACAACCGTGTCCACCGTTACTGATCGGCGCTGGCGGTAAGCGCATGCTCACCTTCGCTGCTCGCGAAGCCGACATTGTCGGCATCAATCCGATACTCACCGCAGGCGCTGTTGGTCCTGAAGCGATTGCGAGCATGGCTGCTGACGTTGTTGATGACAAGGTACGACTCGTCAATGAGGCCGCTGGCTCACGTCTCGACCACATCGAGTTCAACGTGCGCGCCTACCTCGTCAATGTCACCGACGACCGCCGTCGCACCATCGATGGGTTGTCCGCCGGCATGGGCGTCACGGCAGATTTGATCGAAAACTCACCCTTTGCCCTGATTGGTTCTCCCGCCTCGTTGGCGGAGGACTTGCTCGCCCGTCGGGAACGGTGGGGCTTTTCCTATGTGATCGTTGGAGCAGAAGACGTGGACACCTTTGCCCCCGTGGTCGCCCAGCTCGCTGGAAAATGATCAAAAGGTAGGCAAATACCTTGGTGGATCCCGATCGGCGACATAGCCTTGGGGACGAGTCGCCACAAGGGTGACTCAGTTTGAGAAAAGAGAAAGCAAATGCGCGGTACCGTCAAGTTTTTCAACGCAGAGAAGGGCTACGGCTTCATCTCTCGTGAAGGTGGAAGTGATGTCTTCGTTCACTTCTCCAACATCAAGGCTGAGGGATACCGATCCCTTCAAGAGGGACAGACCGTCGAGTTCGACATTGCTCCCGGTCGTAAGGGCGACGAAGCCCAAAACGTCGTAGTCGTCTGACGACTCACCACGCCGGATTCACCGGCGTGACAATCGCACACTCTCGCTCAACCTGTTCGGCAATCGCCATGCACCGCAAGTCGGTGTAGCGAGCGCCAACGATTTGAACTCCTGCAGGTAGTCCGTCTGCCATTCCCGCAGACACGACAGCTGCAGGTAATCCGAGCAGGTTGGGCGGCAGTACTGCTCGCATCAACTCCACCGTCGCGAGAGCCCCGGCCATGTCGGCGATGTCTGAGTCGTAGACGAACGGTGGCTGTGTCCATACGGGACACAACAACACGTCGAACTCTTCGAACCACATCGACCATCTGCGAGCGATCCCGTTGCGTACGGTCTGAGCGAGTGCCCACTCTGCGAGTCCAACCGGTGGATTGGCGTCCTTGGTGAGGTGGAGGAACTTGCGACCGCCCTCACCCATCACCGCATCCAACAAGTCGATCTGCAGAGTCAGTTCTCCCGAGAGTTGTTGCGACCACACGCGACATGCGTCCTCGAAACTCGGCGGCTCGGCCTCTGTCACCGTGTGTCCCTGACGGCGGAGCGCTTCACCTGCGTTACGCACCACCTCGGCAATAGCTGGGTGCGTGCTGCCACCAGGAGGTGTTGGCATCATTGCCACTCGCAACTTCTCCCCTGGCGCGAGATCGCGCAACTGTACGGGAGCGCTCACCGGATCACGGGGGCTTGGCCCCGCAACGGTGAGAAAGCCCTCGCGCACATCGGCCATACGTCGTGCCATCACACCCTGGTTCAGCATGAGCTGGGAACTCAAACCGAAGTCCTCGATGGGATAGGTCTGCGTATCGGGGATCACTCCTGTTGACGGCTTGATCGAGGCGATGCCACAACAATGTGCAGGGTTACGCAATGAGCCGCCGATGTCGTTACCGAGACCAATCGGTGACATGCCAGTAGCGAGTGCCGCTCCCTCCCCTCCACTCGAACCGCCGACGGTCCGATCCGGGTTCCAGGGATTCTTCGTACGACCGAAGAGGGACGAATCAGTGTGGATGCGTAACCCGAGGTCGGGCAAGTTGGTGCGGGCAATGGTGATCGCCCCTGCGGCGTTCATTCGCTCCACTACGGGCGACGTGTTGGTAGGCACGGCTTCTGCGAGCGCGGGGATGCCTTGAGTAGTCGGCAGACCAGCGATGTCGATGTTGTCCTTCACCGTGTAGGGGACGCCATGGAACGAACCCGTGAACTCGCCTTTCATCGTCTGATCGTCGCGCACTTTGGCCATCGCCAGTGCCGACTCGGCGAGCACTCGCACGACGGCGTTGACCTTGGGGTTCACCTCCTCGATACGAGTGAGATGAGCTTCCACCAGTTCGCGGCTGGAAACCTGCTTGGAACGGACGAGTGCGGCCATTTCGAGAGCCGTCTTGGACCACCATGGTGTTGTCATGTACGCGACCATACAGGCAAGACTTGACCCGATGGAGAAAGCCGAAGGTCGCCAGCTATTCGTGCATATCGGCACCCACAAGACTGGGACCACCTCGTTCCAGCATTGGCTGCTCCGCCACGAGGCCGACCTGCGAGAGCGTTTCGGCCTCGGGGTGTACCACGGTGCGTTTCCCAACGCTCGCGAAGTGGGCCTGGCCTGCGCTTCTCCCGATCGCTCCCTACCCACCCGGGGAATCCCCCAATGGGTGGATTCGGAGTGGCGCCGTCACGTCGGCGAATTGGTTGCCACGCAACTCAGGCGGGACGAAGACCTGATTCTGTCGACGGAGGCGCTGAGCTTCCTGCGATCCACGGCCGAAGTGGAACGGTTCGCACGGATGGTGAGCGATCGCAATGTGCAGATCCTCGCGGTACTGCGTAATCGACCAGACTTCTTGCGCTCCTGGTCTGAACACTTACGAAGGGACCGCTACCGATTGTCGAAGGACCGAAACTCATTCGCCTATGTCGAGCCTGATTCGTGGCTGGCCGACTATGACACGCTCCTTGGCGTCTACCGAGAAGTGTTCGGCTCCGACAATGTTCACGTCGTCGACTACGACGCCGCAACCGAACAGCACGGATCAGTGATCCCCGCGCTGATGCGTGAAGTAGTCGGGGATGCGACCATTCCTGAATGGCTCTCGTCGCGCAAGAACGTCGGCAATGATGTGGCCCGCTCGCGAGACGAGGCCCGTGAGCACCTCACGAGGCGAATGGTGCGCTTCTTCAGACAGCCAGTTACCGCCATTCGGCGGGTCCGGGCTCGTCGACGACTCGAATCCAGATACTGATACCCCCTTGGGTATGCTTCGTTCATGACGAAGCGCAGTGCAGCGAAACCGAGCAACGCATCCGAATCGCAAGACTTGATCAACAGACTGCGGCGGATCGAAGGCCAAATTGGGGGTCTCATCAACATGGTCGAAACTGACCGCGATTGCCTCGACGTCGTCATGCAGATTTCTGCCACCAAGAAGGCACTCGAACGCGCTGGCATGATCATGTTGGCCAACGCGCTAACGCAGTGTGCTGGCGACACCAAGAAGACGGGTGAAGAGCGACGTGAACAGTTGCAGCGAGCTTTCCTCTCGCTCGCCTGAGAGATCAGCCGCCGAGAAGTTCGACGAGGATCGCATGGCCGTCCACGGCTACCGCCTCGGCTTCGGCGCCCCCACAACCTGCAAGCCTCGAAAGACCGCCCACCTCCACCGGGCGCATCAACGTGATGATCAAGTCACTCGAGGGAAAACCCATCGCTACTTGGCCACACGCGCCAGAAGCCCAGAACATGTCAGCAGGAGCACCAGGTTGCAGCGACTCCCCGGAGTCCGTCCCCGAACCATCAGCGCGCACGATTCGACCCGGTTCGTTCAGCCACCAAAGGAATCCGTAACCGTCGTTCAGCTCGCTGGAGGGACGCAGCGCCTCTTCGATGAATGCCGAAGAGACGACCTGACGGTCACCGACACTCCCGTTGTCCATGTACAACCGCACGAATTTGGTCAAGTCGTCACAATTGGTCTGCATACCGGCAAAGAGTCCCTGATTGCCGAAGGCGTCCGTGGAGAGTCTTGACGTCATTCCCACCGGCTCGAAGAGTCGAGTGCGTGCGAACTCCTCGACGGACACATTGGTTGCCCGCTCCAGCACTACCTCAAGTGTCTGCACGGCGGCATTGTTGTACACCCACGTCTCACCTGGCGGGCTCGACTGCCCCAGTGAAATCGCGTATCCAGATTTGTCTTGCTCGAGAAACGCGAGCCGGGCATAGTCGGAGAGGACGTCGAAGTAACGCCCGGAGGTATTCGAGAGCAACTGGCGAATAGTGACGCTCTCACTGTCGGTACCCACCCACTCCGTAATGAAGCGAGAAGCCGGATCATCGATGGACAGTAGGCCCTCATCCTGGGCGATCCCGACCAGAGTCGCCGCCAAGGACTTCGTCGTCGAAAAACCTTCCTGCAGGGCACCTTCAGCAAAATCGTCGCTGCGCCATTCGGCCAACACCTCCCCACCTCGCTCGACCACGAGACAGTTCGCGCCTTCCGCTTTTGCGGCTTCGATGACCCCGGTCAGTGCCTCATCGAGTGGTGACGACTGGCCGCCGCAGGCGGAGAGGACCACGAGCACCGAGGAGGCGAGGAACATGCGCACGAATCCACCCTGCCACGACCTCAGCCGAAGGCACGAATCATGCGCACACGAAACGGCCGGTTCGGCGGCTGCTTGTTGGCCGCAAGCGTCTGCACCCGATCGAACTGCTGACCGTCCGTGAAGTACTGGGTCCATGCCGTCACGTTGTTGTAGTCGGTCGACGTCCAGTAATAGCCCTTGTCAAAGTCTCCGAGCGGCACATCCCG